>LOER01000034.1 GCA_001515945.1 Desulfitibacter sp. BRH_c19 | reverse complement strand
CGACCGTAGTTCTAGCATTGTGTTTTAGCAATGCGTAGAAATACTAGTGCAGAGCCGACCGTAGTTCTAGCATTGTGTTTTAGCAATGCGTAGAAATACTAGTGCAAGGCTAGAAGATGGGGGTCTTAGCGGTGATAGTCATCGGATAAATGTAGTGTACTTATAAAAGTTATAAGTATAGGTTATAACAGATAGTTATTAGTTCAAGTAAACTAATGACATTTTAGAATTGGTAAAAAACAATTGGAAATTGTATAATTTTTTCAAAGAATTAAAAAAATATTTTCTGGCTAGGGGGTGATGTTTTTTGATAGTATCTATCCTGAAAAGATTATGCAGAATTTAGGGGTTCATCAAATTAATTTGGAGGTGCATAAGTCGTGATGAAAGAGATTGATGGTAAAGTATTTTGGCCTTTAACAATAGTTATTTTAACGATTAGTCTTTATATGTTTTTGGATCCTCAAGGAGCAACTACCATAACAAGTGCAGCATTTAATTTTGTTGTAGTTAATTTCGGTTGGCTCTTCTTAGTAGTCGGGGCATCCAGTTTTTTATTTTTAGGCTATGTTGCATTTACTAAATATGGAAATATTAAATTGGGAGAACCAAATGATAAACCTGAATTTGGGACATTCAGTTGGGGAGCAATGCTTTTTACTGCTGGTTTAGGTGTAGGTATTCTATACTGGGGAATTAATGAATGGGCAAATTTTGCCATTAACCCTCCGATGGGCGTTGAGCCAGGCACCCCAGAAGCTTTTACGTGGGCCACCTCATATAACATGTTCCATTGGGGGCCAACGGCTTGGGCTCTTTATACTATTCCAACTATTCCAATTGCATATGCTTACTATATTCGTAAAAAGCCTGTAGTTAGAATGAGTGAAGCATGTAGACCTATCTTAGGTAAATATACTGATGGTCCTCTTGGTTCAATAATTGATATCTTAGTTTTATTTGGTGCAATAGCTGGTACTGTTGCAGCTTTAGGTATAGGGACCCCACTAGTAGCAGAAGCCCTTCATCATTTGACTGGTGTGCCTGTCACTCTAGGGTTAAACATAGGCATAGCAGTATTTTGGGCTATGATCTTTACTGTGAGTGTTTATTTAGGACTAGCAAAGGGACTTTCAAAACTTAGCAGTCTAAATGCCTATTTAGTTATAGGAGTTATGGCCTTTATTTTGGTGGTAGGCCCAACACTATTTATTATAGATACAACTCTAAATGGAGTAGGTAATATGTTTCAAAACTATATAAGAATGAGTACCTGGACCGCACCATTTACAGACAGCATGTTCCCGCAGTGGTGGACTGTATTCTACTGGGCATGGTGGTTGGCAATAGGTCCTTTCATGGGCATATGGGTTACCAGGATTTCAAAGGGAAGAACACTTAGACAGGTGGTTTTAGGTGAAGTAATATTCGGTAGTACAGGTACCTTTATGATTCATGGTATTTTAGGTGGTTTTGCACTTTTTCAAGATGTCAATGGCATAGTACCTGTTAGAGAAATCATTGCAAGTGGAGCGACATATGCAGGACAAATTGCAGTTGTAGAAACAATCACCTCATTACCTTTTGGAAATATTGTTCTTGCTGTATTCACAATTACAGGTTTGATTTTCATGGCAACTACTTTGGATTCTGTGGCTTATACTTGCGCTATGGTTAGTTCAAAAGACTTAAGAGGAACAAACCTGGAACCAGCCAGATGGCATAGAACATATTGGGCAATCCAGTGTGGTTTAATAACTGTGGCATTAGTCTACTTGGTTGGGCTCGGTCCCTTACAAAGTATGTGTGTAACATCAGCTCTTCCATTAGTCTTTGTTTTCATCATCATGGCTATGGCTTTTATGAGGTCTGTCAAAAGCGATTTTGGGCATATGAGTGCAGAAACTATTAGTAGTGGTATGTATCTATTAACTGATGGAAAGGTTACAGAAGTTATATCTCCTCAAATTGAAGGTTCACAGGCATATACTGCAGCTACCAAAGAAGTAGAGAATAACGAATAATATTCGCAATGTTAACCTTAGCTTAACAACATATGAGGGAGGATGTTTGATGACATTAAAAACGAAGCTAGAAGTTATTTCAAAAGAGGACTTTACCAGAATTCATGACGC
This sequence comes from Desulfitibacter sp. BRH_c19, assembly GCA_001515945.1. Classification (NCBI taxonomy): domain Bacteria; kingdom Bacillati; phylum Bacillota; class Clostridia; order Neomoorellales; family Desulfitibacteraceae; genus Desulfitibacter; species Desulfitibacter sp. BRH_c19. Next base: position 216,996 of record LOER01000034.1, on the reverse strand, counting down.
ATCCATAAAAATTCTTCAAGAAACGGGTATAGTATTTCATCATAAAGAAGTATTGGAAATATTCAAAAAACATGGTGCTAAGACTAATGACAAAACTGTTTATCTTTCCAGAAGGATGGTCGAAAATGCGTTGAAGACATGCCCTAGTACATTTAAATGGAAAGCTAGAAATAATAACCGGTCCGTAATAGTAGGAGAAGGGTTTTTAACACAGCCAAATGCAGGTCCCGTATATATACAGGATTTGGATGCTGGTCGTAGATTAGCAGTTTTGCAGGATTATAGTAATATTCAAAAGCTTTGTCAGGCGAGTGATGTTATAGATTTGGTTGGTTCTATTCCCATAAATCCTAGTGACGTTAATACAAACGAAAAACATTTGTATATGCTTTATGAAACAATAAAAAATACAGATAAACCTCTTATTGGACATACCGTCTACAGCAAACAGGCACAAGAAATGCTTGATATGACAGAAATTGCAATGGGGAAAAATGATTTTTTGAAAGAGAATTATTGCATAGGTGTAATCGTTAATTCTCTAAGCCCCTTAGCTTATTCTGATGATGCAATAGAAACCATAATACAATATGCCAAGCGAAATCAGATAATTATTATCGCACCTGCAGCTATGGCAGGGGTATCAGGTCCAATAAATCTTTTTGGAACAGCCGTTTTAACAAATGTTGAGATTCTTGCTGGAATAGTATTAACCCAGCTTATTAATCCAGGTAATCCGGTAGTATATTCAACTGCTTCCAATGTGGCTAATATGAAAAGGGCCAGTTTTTGTGGAGGATCACCAGAAACGATGTTGATGAATATTGCCAATTTACAAATGGGCTTGGAGTTTTATCAATTACCCGTTCGTACTATGTGTGGTATTACTGACGCAAAAACAATAAACTGCCAAGCAGGGTATGAAACCCTACAAAGTTTAATAATGGCTATGCTAGGGGGTGCCCATATGGTTGTTCAATGCTTGGGGGTTCTGGATACCCTTATGACAACATCCTATGAAAAGTTTATTATTGATGAAGAGTTAATTAGAAGGGTTATATGTATTTCTAAAGGGATAGATACTTCTGAGCAGGCACTTTCCTTAGAATTAATTCAAGAAGTAGGTCATAATGGATCTTATTTAACACATAAAGACACTTTTGACCATTTCAGAGACAGATGGCTGCCTACTATGAGTGATTGGGAATCTTATGAAGGTTGGAAGAAAAATGGTTCAGAGGACATTGAAATAATCGCAAATAGAAAATATAGAGAAATATTAAAGAACGCTCCAGAAACATTAATTGATGATGAATTAGATAAAGATCTAAAAACATATATTAATAAAACTTTTAAGAAATAATGAGTTAAGATGGTTTTTGACAGGAGGAATAGTATTGAGAAGAAATTGTCAAGTAGGTTTTAATAGGATTGCTGGTTTCGGGCTGAATCTATTTAGTGAAGATGAACTCTATGCAATTCATTGTGCTATCCTGGAAATTTTGCATTATACTGGACTTAAGGTAGAAAGTAAAGAAGCCCAAGATATTTTTTATAGTAATGGATGTTATGTTGATCGCCAAAAAAATATTGTAAAGATTCCACCTCATGTTGTAGAAGATGCAATACGTTCCGCACCCAGCACCTTTTTCTTAGCCGGAAGAGACCCAAAAAATGATTATGTTGTAGGTGATAAAGGTTCAGCATTTTTTAACTTCGGTGAAGCTCTTAATATATATGACCCATTTACCATGGAGTATCGAAAGACTACTAAAAAAGATGTTGGTAATGCTGCTCTAGTTTGTGATGCTATAGAAGAAATGGATATTTGTAACAGAGCAGTTGGTTCTGATGAATATCCAGGACAAATGCAATCATTGCATAACGCAGAAGCAATTTTTAATAACACTACAAAGCATTGTTTTATTGGACCTAATAGTGGATATAATTACAAGAAAATTGTAGAGATGGCTTCTGCTATTCAAGGAGGAATGGATAAGCTAAGAGAAAGACCTATTTATAGTGCTACCGTTTGTCCTACCAGCCCTTTACAATTAACACCGGAAATGTCTGATGTTGTTGTTGAAGCAGCCAGAGCAGTTTTACCGGTAAATATCGTGTCTATGGCCATGGCTGGTGCTAGTGCACCTGTAACCTTAGCAGGAACTCTTGTTACTCAAGGGGCAGAGGTTCTAGGTGGTATTGTATTAAATCAATTAACACATAAAGGTGCCCCTGTTACATTCGGAGCTGTCAGTACCATTATGGATTTGCGGATTGCTACAGCACCAGTAGGTGCTCCTGAACTAGGAATGCTTAGTGTGGCAATGGCAGAACTTGCTAAATATTATCTAATACCCAGTTTTGGCGCAGGTGGATAGTCAGACAGCAAAGTTCCTGATGCCCAAGCAGCCCATGAAAAAGCCGTTAGTTCCGTTCTATCCGCAATGGGCGGGGTTAACCTAGTTCTAGGAGTTGGAATGCTTGAAGGTGGACTGACATATGATTATGCTCAAATAGTCATGGATTGTGAAATGATTAAAATGATAAGAAAAGTAATAGGCGGAATTGAGGTTAATCAAGAAACATTGGCAGTGGATGTCATCAGTCAGGTAGGGCCCGCTGGTGAATTCATGAGTCATGCTCATACTTTCCGTCATTATAAGGCAGAACAATCTCAAAGTAAATTAATTGATCGAAATATGCGTAGTACATGGCTGGCTAATGGTGGAAAAGACTTTACTGAAAGAGCCTATGAAAAGGCTAGGTACATTCTTGAGAACCATAAGCCTGAGGCATTATCAGAAGGTGTGAAATCTAAAATACGTGATATTATTGAAGAGGCAAATGGGTATTATGGATTAAAAGATGATGTGCGCTAATTATTTATAAGATTATAAACTTTAGACATATATTTAGAATCCTTATACAAAATCCGGCTCTTTCGATAATGGTCTATACTGCCTAAGTTAAAAGTTGCTAAGCAAAAAGTAAGAGAAGCTTGGGCTATAGAAAAAGTCCAATTAACAATTTGCTGATAAAAAAGCTGGATTACCGTGAAATAGGTAATTCAGCTCTTTTTATACAACGCCCTAGAGATAGAAAGATAGTTACAACAAAAGAGTTTATAAACTACAAGGAAGAATTGCTAGAAGCTTTAAGGTAACTAATTCTTCCAAGTTCTTTTGACCTTTATGACTAGGAGTAAACCCTTTTCAATGGTGATAGTTGCCATATTGTTAATGAACTCATTGCTTAGCCCCCGAGTAGATGCAAAATATAATATTTCTCCATTTAGAGGAAATTTTAAACCCTCAGTTGTAACACCTGAAACGTCTTCAGTCAAAGGGTAAAGGGAAAGATAATCATCAGAGTTTCCATTGATGGTTATTTTTTTATTAAATAATTGTACCTGGTGGTATTCATCAACAATTGATGCTTTAATATCATTTCGTAGAGGCAACAATAGGATGTTGATGTTATTTAATGTTTGGTCAAGGCGATTACCTAGAGCACCAAATATCACTATTTCTTCTGGTTGGTACTCTATTGCCTTTTCTAGAGCAATTTCTAAATCTGACATATCCTTTTCACAAGGGTATTTTTCAATTGTAGTACCAAGATCAAGAAGTTGCTTATATACTGTCTTATCTATAGAATCAAGGTCTCCAACCACCATATCTGGTCTAACCCCAATGCTAAGTGCATAGTTTGCTCCACCATCTGCACAAATAATATAGTCATTTGATGTAATTAGTTCGCTATAAAAGTTCATATTATTGTAGTAGCCATTAGAAAAAACAATTATTCTTTTCAAGTCTTACCCCCCCTTGGCCTCAGGTGAATTAAATATCATTTATATCTTACCTAATACAATTATATCCAAATATAACTACTATTACAATGTAGCAAAAGATAGCTTATACTATACTTTATCCGATGACTAACTACCACTAGCCTTGCATGGGTTCAGCTATGTCAACAAGTTGACAAGTTTCACTCCAAGACTCCCACCTCTTGCTTTGCACTAGTATTTCTACGCATTGCTAAAACACAATGCTAGAACTACGGTCGTAGGTGGGAGATAAGTGGTACTAAGCCCCTGGATAACGGTTTCTAATATTCAGATGGAGTCAAAACTCCACCTGAATAAAGAATCCTGTTTATAGATAAAGCTATCTTTTAATTTTTTTTGCGACTTTTTTGATTAAAGATGTGTCTAATAGGGTGAAGGAGAGGACGTGAGTCATGACTAGGGCCCCCGGGGAACTTATAAAGAGATTATTAGTAAGTGATGAAACAGCATATGTGGAACTGGTCAATACATATGGCGAAAAGCTTCTCCACCTTGCATACATGGTAGTGGGAGATAGACAACTAGCAGAAGACGTGGTACAAGAAAGCTTTTTAGCACTATATGCGAAACTTCAAAATTTCAGGGGAGAAAGCTCTCTATCCACCTGGCTAACTAGAATTACTTTGAATAAAGCTAAAAACAAAATCAGACCTAAGTTGTTTCAAAAAATAGCATATTTCTGGGAGATAAATGCGACTGATACGGCACCTTTACCCCAAGATAATTATGAAAAGCAAGAAAAGCAGTCTATAGTAAGAGAAATAATGCTCTCCTTACCAATAAAGTATAGAGATGTCCTTTACCTTCATTATTTTGAAGAACTGAAGATTAAAGAAATTGCAGAAATCCTCGATGTTAGTCAATCAGGTGTTAAGACAAGGCTTCAACGGGGCAGGAATCAAATGAAGGATTTACTAAAAGAAAGGGGGCTGGACTAAGTGAGTAACAGGGGCATAAAAGATGACTTAAATTTGGATGAAAACATAAAAGATCTATTTCAAAAGAATATGACTGATATTAAACTTGATAATTTTTTTAAAGAAAAGCTAATAGCCATGAAAAATGATGTCAAACCAGTTTCACCAGTTCGTGCGTTTTTGGAAAAGGAAATTTGCATACCTGTAGCTTCAGTTTCAGCCGCCGCAGGAGTCATGATAATAGTGGCAGGATTTTTAATAAATTCATTATTGCTGCCAGGTGAAATACCACAACCAAAGTATCAAATTATTGAGATGATGCAAATCTCGGAAGCTCAATTGAATGTTAAGGATTAATTAAGTGACCTTTTAACGTTAATAAATTAAGAAAAGCAAAAGGGTGATATTTTCATGAAAAGCCATATTAGATTTAAAGTTAAACATCTACTTGGTGTAATTGCCGCGGCTATAGGGATAGTAGCGTTGAGTTATGTCTTTATGCCTTCTGCCATGATGTTCATTGCAGAAGGCTACTATAGAGAAGGTGAGCAGGCAGAGGCAAAAATATACTATGATAGAATGAATCAATACTTTCCAAAGCACTGGAAAACTCCTGAAGCCTTAGAAAGGGCAGCTCAAATAGCTGAAAGTGACAATTTGCTTATGGTTTCACCTATGGGCATAGGAAGTGCTCCCAGGTCTTCTGGAAATGTCTCCAAGGAAGCTCTAAAATACTATGAAATTTTAGCTGACAATTTTCCCGATACATGGCAGGGGGAAAGAGCTATCAAGGAATTAGCTATTCAAGAAATAAGAAATTATATAAACCTAGGCAATATTTCTGCAGCCCTTGAAGTAATAAATAACTATTTTGAGAAACAAACACGTGTAAGCTGGCACTATGATGTAATTTTGGAGGTAGCAAGGGCTTTAAAAACAAAGGGATATCATAATGAAGCTGCTAATTTAATTGAAGATTCAATTGAGAACATGGATGGCATCCAAAATTCTCCTGATACGTTTGAGCTACTAGCAGATATCTATGGCGTATTAGGTAATAAAGAAAAAGCTTTATTTAACTACAATCGGGTTTTAGAAAGTCATGAGGAGATATTAAAGCTTGAAAGAGAATATGCTGGCGATGAGTATGATAAAGGGACTAATATCTATTATGAAGAAAAAGAGGATGAAATAAATCGGAAGATTTCAATGCTCACTACAAACCCAATAAATACTGGTTCAATAATTGGGAGTATAACCATAGCAGGCAAGCCGGTAGCTGGTGTTGAAATGATTTTGCAGCCTTTACCCAATCCTAATGAATATTCCATGGGTTCCATGGATGCAATATGGTTGCCAAGCAATGAAAAGGGTGAATTTTCTTTTGAAAGTATTATACCTGGCAGATATGGGTTAGGTTTTGTAGTAGATCTTGAGCAGGTGGGTGATGTGGTTTTAAAGGGTGGACGTTTTCCAAAATCTATCATTTATGTTGAGGAAGGCCAAACATACAGATGGGATTTTGAGTTAGTTGATACTATGAAAATAGTTGCGCCAGCAGATGGTGAGGTAATTCAAGGCGACTATATTGATCTAACTTGGGAGCCGTATGAAGGTGCTGCTTACTATACATTAGAGCTTGGGACATATTTTGAAAATGGTTCAGGCAGTTCAGGATATGGAGAAAAGTATTATTCAAACAGTACTAGGTTTAACATCCAGGAACTAAAATCCATCCAGACAGGCATGAGCTATGATGAAGAAGGTCCAATGCCCCAGTCGCTATTTGGATATGCAATGCCAGGGGGACGGTTCTTCTGGTCAGTTTCCGCTCATAATCATGATGGAAATGTTCTAAGTTCATCCCAAGGCTATTTAAAAAGCCAAGATAGTGATTTTTCTTTCCCTGAAGAAGAATTAAGTGAAGGTGATAAGCTACTGCTTGAAAGAAAGTATGGTGAAGCAATTGCAGCTTATGAAAAGTCACTAGAAAAAGATACTGAAGACATTCATTCCATGTCAATGCTTGCAAAACTATATGGGATTTCAATAAATGAAACTATAGGGGAATATAAGTATTCAGATTTAGATAAAGCATTAGAATACTACCATAAGCTCTATGATATAACTGGAGATGTAGGATATTTAGATAGTATTACAGGTATTTATTATATCCACAAGGAAGATTTTGAAAAGGCGCTGGATATCCTTAAAGAAATAGAGAAAGAACAAGCTCTAAATGACTGGCAAAAGCAGCAGGTTGCGAAGCTAGAGAGTCATTTTGGAAACTATGGTCCTGCCTTAAATAAACTGATAAGTTCTGAAAGAAGATTTCTAAGTGAAGAAGCAGCTTTAAGGATAATTACAGGGGATTTTTCAGATGCACTTAATGAATACAATCTTAGTAATGTTGAAGAAGTATGGCAAGAAGCCTTAAGCCAATATGAAAGAGACTATGCTATGGTCGATAGTGATCTTCAAAATTCAATTAAAGATATGCCTGCATTAGAAGCAATTACTATGCTAGATAATAAAGACCTAACACCCAATGAAGAATTTATAAAGCTCTCACTAAAAGTGCTCGACCCTACATTTAGACGCAGCTCAACTGAAAATATTGAAATGTTTATTAATAAATATTCTTCTAAGGATCCTGATTTAGCAAGATATGCTAAAATATTATTTATGGATTAATTAATAAAGCAGAGTAAAAAAATAAGATAGTTTTAAATTGGGGGCTAATACCGGCCCCTAATTTATACTATCTTTCAAAATAAGGTGGATATTGTGAGTATAAGGCAAATCGTCATTGAGTTAATTTGCCTGCAACAGTTTAAGCTGTTCAATAACATTTGTATCTGCAAGTGTAGTTGTATCTCCTAAGGACCTATTTTCTGCAATATCTCTCAATAAACGTCTCATGATTTTACCGCTGCGTGTTTTTGGTAGTTCTGTAAAGAATATATTCTCCGGTCTTGCCAAAGCACCAATTTTTTCTACCACATGCTGCTTAACTGCCTTTGCAAGCTCGGCACTATCTTCAAACCCTTCTCTAAGTGTGATAAATGCTACAACCGCTTGACCTTTTATCTCATGGTTCTTTCCGATTACCGCTGCCTCAGCAACAGCTGGGTGATCAACCAAAGCACTTTCTACTTCCATGGTTCCTATTCGGTGCCCAGCCACATTTATTACATCATCAATTCTGCCCATTATCCAGAAGTAACCGTCTTCATCGATTTTTGCACCATCTCCCGTAAAGTAGGTATTTTCGAATCTACTCCAATACTGGAAGATATATCGATCTGTATCCCCATAGATATTTCGTAGCATTGCAGGCCATGGTGATTTTAGTATAAGAAAACCTCCAGTACCTTTAGGTACTGGATTTCCAGCTGCATCGACAATTTGGGCGTCTATACCAGGCAAAGGTACAGTAGCTGATCCAGGCTTTGTTGAAGTAATGCCAGGTAGTGGAGCTATCAGAATCATGCCAGTTTCAGTTTGCCACCAAGTGTCAACAATAGGGCATTTTTCACCGCCAATATGCTTGTGATACCACATCCATGCCTCGGGATTTATAGGTTCACCAACGGTACCTAAAAGTCTTAGACTTGATAAATTTTTCTTCTCGGGCCACTTTGAACCCCACTTCATAAATGACCTTACTGCAGTTGGTGCGGTATAGAAGATAGTTATTTTATATTTCTCAATAATATCCCAGAAACGATCCTTTTCTGGCCAATCTGGTGCTCCTTCATACATTACCGTTGTAGCACCATTGGCTAAAGGACCATACACAATATAGCTATGGCCTGTTATCCAGCCAATGTCTGCAGTACACCAATATATATCGTCTTCTTTTAAATCAAAAACCATCTTATGTGTTGAGGCAACTCCTGTTAAATAGCCACCTGTGGTATGTACTATACCTTTTGGTTTGCCAGTTGTACCGCTTGTGTAAAGTATAAATAGCATATCTTCTGAATCCATTTCTTCAGCTGGGCAATCTTCAGAACTATTTTCCATTAGTTCGTGCCACCAATAATCTCTACCATCCTGCATTGCTGCAAGAGCATTGTCTCCAATACGACCAACTACAATAACACTCTCAACAGTGGGAGTATTTTCTAAGGCTGTATTTACACTATGTTTTAGAGGTATAACCCCACCTCGTCTATAACCACCGTCAGCGGTTATAACAAGCTTTGATTGGCAATCATTAATACGTTCTGCCAATGCTTGTGAGCTAAAACCACCAAATACAATACTGTGGACCGCACCGAGACGGGTACAGGCAAGCATAGCAATAGTCAACTCTGGAATCATTGGCATATATAGAGTAATCCTATCTCCCTTTTTAATTCCCTGATTCTTTAATACATTTGCAAAACGCTTGACTTCTCTGGTTAATTCCTTATATGTTAGAGTCACAGAATCCCCAGGCTCTCCCTCCCAAATGATAGCAGGTTTATTTCTGCGAGGTCCTTCGGCATGTCTATCTAAACAATTGTAAGCTACATTGATTTTTCCATTCAGAAACCACTTTGCAAAGGGTGGTTCCCACTCTAGAACTTTATCCCACTTCTTAAACCAGTATAGTTTATCTGCTTCTTTTCCCCAATAAGTCGTGACATCCTCTGATGCAGATTTATATATACTATTACTCTTAATATTTGCTTGCTGTGTAAAATTGGAAGGCGGCGAAAAACTTCTCTCTTCTCTTAATAACTCTTCCAAAAATATTCCTCCATTCTTTGTTTCCGAATTATAAACAGCTAATCTAAATGAACTAAGAATCTTGCTTTATTCTATATTACGTTGTTAGTAAAAGAAAATAAAGAGAAATGAGGTTGACTGTAGGATATTTGAGTTAATATGAGTGTTTTTGGAGGTAAATGGATGATGGATGCAAAATAAAAAAGACTCCTTATGGGGAGTCCTAAATGTCAAATTCCAAGCATACAAAGCTTTTTAAACCGTTCTATGGTCTCTTCATTAACCTTTTTTCCTACTCTAACAGAGAACATATTTGCAGGATGAGAGATAATTTCTGGCTCATCTGTTACCCAGGTATCAAAATCTACTGAGGTTAATAACTTTTCCATTAAGTTTCTATATTCCCACATCTTAAGGTTTGTATCTTCTAAATCCCAATGCCAGTAGTACTCATTGGAAATCACAACTTTATCTTCAAAGTGATTTGTTGAAAAAGCAACCTCAAGAATTTTAGAAGCTAACCCATAATGTCGCCAATATTTGCTAACTTCAATTCCACCTAATTCTAGCATTTGTGATAATTCAGGGTGGCTCCAGCGTTGGTAATCATCAGGCCTATGAAATGTTACATATCCAACAACTAAGTTGTCATGGCGGGCTATAAAAACTCTTCCTTCAGGCAAAGCTGATATCTCTATAAGAGCACTTTTTTGTTTTTCATGGCTTCTAAAAGCTTTTAGACATGGTTCTAAATCTAGTGCTTTTAAGTAATCAGGGGTTACAGGGCCTTCTATAACAATATAGCCAACTGGTGTTTCTAATCTTAATTGTTCTAAGGAATTATTTTTTGCTGTGATGATGACACCTCCTTGGCTTTGTAAAAGACGAGTCAAGGTGATTATATTTTTTTCTTTAATTTCATTTATGCGAGAGTGGGCTTTATAAGAACAAGGTTGGTCATTTAGCGTTTCCAATAGAGGAACTGGGCTAAGCTTTTGCCAGTTTTTTAACCATTCATCAGGCAAGAGATTTGGAAGAACTCGATCTGACACTTCCCCCCATACAAAAGACCAGGCACGGGGGACAACATTCCAAATATCATAACCTCCACCCCCTACAGCAACCCATCTTCCTTGAGCATATTCATGGGCTAGTTGATGAACACGTTTCGGTATATAGGAAAGGGTTTTATTAGTTACTGAAATATGGCTTAATGGGTCTAAATGGTGAATATCACATCCATTTTGACTAATGATTATATCAGGTCTAAATTTTTTGGTAATTTCAGGCAAAAGATTTTCAAGACATTCTTGATATGAGGAATCGTTGGTATAGGGTTCCATAGGTAGGTTTATGCAGTTTCCCTTACCTAATCCAACACCTAACTCATCAATGTTACCAGTTCCGGGAAAAAGATAACTACCCGACTCATGTATAGATACTGTTAAAACATTGGGATCACTATAGAAAAACCACTGCACTCCATCACCGTGATGGGCATCAGTATCAATGTACATAACTTTTAGCTGATATTTTTTTCGCATCCAAGCAATAGCCACAGCTATATCATTGTATATACAAAAACCTGAAGCCTGATTCTGCTGGGCGTGATGTAAGCCACCACTAATATTAATGGAATGAGTAGCCTGATTTTCAAGAACTACTTCAGCCGCCTTAATGGTGGCTCCTACTGCAAGGCTGGCTGCTAAATGCATATTTCTGAATATGGGATTGTCATCAGTTCCTAGACCGCATGACAGGCTTCTGCCAGTTGGAGATTTTTCCAGACATGCATTTTTCACCATTTCAATGTAAGGTGGATCGTGTACAAGAGCTAAATCTTCAAAGGAGGCAGGCGATGGTGAAAGAATATCACTTGAACTAAGGACACCCATTTTTATAAGCAAATCAGTAGTTAATTCTAGGCGAAGGGGGTCAAAAGGGTGCCTATCAGTAAACTTATATTTGCATAATTGCTGTGAGTATACATATTTCCCAGAACCGGGCATAGCAGAGTGCCTCCTTATGGCCACAATACTTTAAAACCAACTTTTCTGACCTCTTTAATGATTCCTTCTGGATTCATTGTTCCTACACGCATAGTTAGCGTACTAAATCCAGGTTTATCTTTTACTTTTCGAAGAAAGACGTTATTGATATTAATGTCCATCTTCTTCATGATTTCAGCTATGTCCGCTAATATGCCAGGTCTATCTAAAAACTCCACAATAATTAGAGAACCCGGTGTTTCGACTCCCATTAATTCAACAAGTGCCCGAATTAAATCTCCATGGGTTATAATACCTACTAGGTTGCCTCCATTAATAACTGGTAAACAACCAATTCTATTATGATAAAGTAAACGGGCTGCTTCATCTACTGAGTCTAATGGATGGGCAGTTATTACCTCAGTATTCATTATTTGGTCTACTGTAATAGATTGTATTAAGCTAATGTTTTCGCCTTCTAAAGTCGAAGGTTTTGCATCTCTTAAGTCCCTGTCAGACACTATTCCCACAATCTTTTCATCTAAAGCAACGGGCAGGTGTCTTATTCTGTGGTTATTAACTAATTTTAGTGCATCATATATATTGGTATTGGAAGATATGGTAATCACTTTTTTTGTCATTATTTCCTCTACTAGCATAGTAACATCCTCCTTACTTGCAAAATTGAAATAATTAAACCTTTTCTACCTTTACATGATAATTCCTCCTTGAAAAAAGTTTTTCATTAGGTTTAATATTTTGCTCTAAAGCTTACAGTATATCTAGAGGATGATTTGTAATATATTGCATACAAATTATTTAGTTTAAATGTCTTGGAATAATTTACATTACTTATGAGACAAGGTAGAATAATTATAGAGAGATACTAATATTATTATGATAACTAAGAAGGGAGGGAGCAATAAGGGAATAGAGCCTTATTGCGCTCATATTATGGAAATATTGCTAGGTATCGTCGGTGTTCTTATACTAATTGCAGTTTTTATGTACAATAGGCTGATTACATTAAGAAACTCTGTGAAAAATGCATGGTCCGGGATAGATACTCAATTACAAAGAAGGTATGATCTTGTGCCAAATCTTGTCGAGACAGTAAAGGGTTATGCGGCTCATGAAAAAGATGTGTTAGAAAGTGTAACAAAGGCCAGAACTGCGTTTTTAAATGCAGGTTCAGTCAAAGAAACAGCTCAAGCGGAAAATATGATGGCTGGAGCCCTCAAGTCTCTTTTTGCAGTATCTGAGAACTACCCTGATCTTAAAGCATCTCAAAATTTCTTGATGCTACAGGAAGAGCTTGCTGGAACAGAAAACAAGGTTGCCTATGCTAGGCAAAGGTATAACAATTCTGTAATGGATTACAACACTGCTACTCAAAAGTTCCCGGCAAATATATTTGCCAATATGTTTAATTTTAAGGAAGCTGATTTCTTTGAAGTTGAGAATCTTGAAGTTCGCCAAGCTGTAAAAGTTAAGTTTTAACAATAGTTAGGAAGGTAGATATTATGGGAATTTATCAACAGATACAAAGGAACAAAAGGAAGACATATGTCTTTTTAGCATTCTTTATCTTTTTGATAGTGGCTGTTGTTTATGCCACAGGTATAATGCTAGACCCTGGAACTGCTTATGTTTTTGCCACTATTGCTTTTATTTTTACTTTAGTAGGTAGCTTTTTTTCATATTATTATAGTGATAAGATACTATTAAAGATGGCAAAAGCCAGGCCAGTTTCTAAAAAAAAGGAACCCTATCTATATCATACAATTGAAGGGGTAGCAATTGCAGCAGGCATCCCAACACCAAAAGCCTATGTAATTGAAACAGATGTGCCAAATGCTTTTGCTACAGGGCGCAATCCTGACAATTCAGCTGTGGCAGTTACCAGGGGACTAATGAATATGCTAAATAGAGAAGAGCTTGAGGGAGTAGTAGCCCATGAAATGGCCCATATTAAAAACTATGATATATTATTTGCTACTTTAGTAGTTGTTCTTGCTGGCACATTAGTGTATTTATCATTTATCTTGAGAAATGCCTTTTTCTTTGGCGGCATGAGGGGTGGTAGAAGAGGGGGAGGCAAAGCTAATCCCATTATTATGATTGTTGGTATCATAACAATAGTGCTTGCTCCAATTGCTGCAAAGATAGTTCAAATGGCAGTATCTAGAAATAGAGAATACTTGGCTGATGCAACTGCCGCAAATACGTTGGGATATCCATTAGGATTGGCCTCAGCACTTGAAAAGCTAGGAAAGCATAGTAATCCTGCTAAGGCACAAAAAGATGGTTTTGCCAATGAAGCTAATGCAGGGCTTTTTATAGTAAATCCCCTATCAAAGAGAATCAATGTTAACTCTTTGTTTAGTACCCACCCTTCAATTGAACAACGAGTAGCCAAACTGAAAAATATGTAGATGTTTTTTAAGGTATAAAATATCTTAGATGGCGATGAATTTGTATGCCTAGAGTGACTATTTAGTGAATACTACATAGCTAGTCAGAATGTATTTAGTGTCTGTCTATCTAAGGTTAAAGTAATTTAATGGATGATGAACCATTAAATTTAAAAATTGTAAATATAATGTAGCAGATATATTCTCCTTTCATAGTATAAATTAGATAATTGAAAGGAGAGATAAAGATGTCTATGTTTTATAATAGTGACAAAAAGATAGAGACTTCCGACAATCTATCAGCACGTCAAAAGGGTTGTCCCCAATTACCAGGTACTTTACTTCGTATTTTTATTCCACCAGGAGCTGTGATAAATCTACTGAATCTATTAGAAGTAAGTTCACCTGGGGGAATATGCATTATTGTAAGGATACCTTTATTAGGTGATAATTTAAACTTTAGCCAAATCCTTGATAGTATTAAAGCAGCTGGAGGCACAGTAGAGGTAGTTAACCAGAAGTAAGTTATCCAATAAACATGTGGTAGCAAAGAAGATCGGGCCTTTTAAAATAAAAGACCCGATTTTTTACTTTAGACTTTATTCAAATGCCTAGCTTTTGTCTCTTTTTATTTATATGATCTTCTATTGCCTGGGCAATTTCTGCTGGATTATCACCAATAGCAACCTTTCCACCTGTTATTCCTTCAAGGTCCTCGGTTAACAGTTTGGTAAGTTCAGGTCCACCTGTAACAGGAGGTGTTGGTGATAGGTGAGTGTATAGACCATAGGCCAAAGCAAAGAGTCCATCTATAGTTGCTTTTTGCTCCATCCATTCTGGTGCACTAACAGCAACAGGTAAATCGGATGTATCCACTCCTAAAGCATCTGCTAGGGCTGTTACCAGCATGGAGATTCGTCCCGTGTCTGTACAAGTCCCAAAGGGAAGTACAGGTGGAATGCCAAGGGAACTACATACCTCTTTTAAGCCTTCTCCCGCATACTGCAGGGCATCCATATTTGCCATGCCAGCTACCTCTAAACCATGGTTTCCGCAGCCTCCTGCTAGTATTAGGATATCTCTCTTGACCAACTCTTTGGCAAGGTTAACTGTTACCCAATCCTGAGGACCATTTTTTAAAGATGCACAGTTTACTATTGCTACAACGCCTTTTATCTTACCAGCCTTAATCACATCCAGTAAGGGGTCTAGTTTTCCACCTAAAGCATTAAGTATTGATTCTGTTGAAAAACCCGCAACAGCCTTTGTCTTCATCTGAGGTACATATGGCTTTACGTGCTCCCTTCTTATTGGATAGTTCGCGATTCCCCACTCTAGTAGTTTATGAGCAATTGCTAGTCCTTCGGGAGGTTTGTAATCAAGATTTTTTTCAACCTTGGGTACTCGAACTAAATCATTGATGGATACCAAAGTAACCTTGTATTTTTCACCATAGGGGTGTAGGTTTGGTGGTGAACAGTTTTCATCCATTGCGAAGACATCAACAGTACCAGTAGCAAGTAGTGGTTCAATTGCCAGCCAGTTTCCTGTATGCCCTACAAACACCTCATCCATCTCAAAACGCTGAAGTAATTCTTGCCCAGTTTCAATAGAACCTATTACCCTAATTCCTTTGGCACCTGCCCGTCTTGCTTTTTCCTGCCACTCAGGCTTTCTAGCTTCATAAATTGTGGCAACACCTACCCATGGTTCATGGCCGTTAAATACTATGTTTACGTAATCTGGATCCATGACCCCAAGATCCATATCCACCTCATGGGGTACTGGTGTTCCAAAAAGGATGTCTTGAACCATCTCCAACGGTATCTGAGCTCCATATATACAGGCTATTCCTAACCTCATGGCTTTTTTTGCTAGGGATATATAGTCTCCATCAACGTTTGTCAAGCAGCTAGCAGTTGCATCTTTGATTTCGTGTAACACTCCTGCCGGGAATATGGCCAGATCCTGCCACAGCTTTTGCCTCTTCTGTGGAGCAAAGACCTGGATGAGTTTGCTTGGTTCCTGGTAATCCTTTGATAATTCAGCTATAAAGTAATCAGCTAGTCTTTCAGCAACCTGTTCCTGGGAACCAGATGTATCAATTCCAAGCTTTTGTGACATGTCATACAGTTTGTTTTTGTCTTTAATTCCAAATGGGGTTTTGCCTTGAGCTGTTGATTTTAGTGTGCTAAATGCCATGAAGGCATGGTGAGCATATGTAGCTGTACCCATAACATTTCGTAACAGCATATCCCTCATGGCCATGGCATCTGGGCTTATACCACAGACTCCTAACTCAGCGCCAGATTTATTTGAAATTCTACAGGGACCATTACTACAAAGCTGGCAACTTACTCCATCAGTACAAAAGTTACAGCGAATCTTTTCCTGAGGATCCATACGGTCAAAAACATTACTCATTTCGTCAGGCACTAATCGGTTTTCATACATGTTCTGAACAGAATCATGATAGCTAATACGTCCATTTAATCTGTGTATCATTTCCTTGGCCATTTACATTCCTCCATTTACGTATTCTTTAGTTAGTATTGGAAAATACTTTAAAAAAAATCACTTTAGTTCTCTGGAATATTATGGATAGTCATAATGAAGCTATGTTTTCTGTGATAAATATCATAGAAATTCAAGATGCTTATTATATAATTGTCCTAGAAAGGGGAATGATTATGGCAAATAAAGACAAGGACATAAAAATACTAGTTGATTTCATAGACATATATTGTAAGAAAAACCATGAGGAAAGTAAGAAGTACCTCCTTGATGGACATAATATTTTGTTGTGTAAAGAGTGTATGGAGTTAGCTTTGTATGCCATAAAAAAAAGAAAATTTTGCAAAAAGGATCCGAAGCCAGCTTGTAAAAAGTGTGATACTCCATGTTATTCAGCAATCTACAGAGATAAAATTCGTAAAATTATGAAGTTTTCTGGGATCTATTATGTTAAGAGGGGGAGGTTAGATTACCTATATCACTACTTATTCTAATGGCGTTACTAAGATTCCCGATTAAGAACTATTCGAAATAAGATACATATAATATAGTCCTGAAATTGGATATTAATTTTTTATGAAGTTTACTATGCTTTTCTTGTTATAGTTAGACTTTTGCATTATCATTATAGTTAGCTATGAACAATTTTCATAAGCATAATCTAATTTGATTATGCTTAGAAGGGAGTTTTTACGTATGATTATTCCATTTTTTCTCACACCAAAACAGGAGGTTATAATATTATCTCCCAAAAATACAATGAGGCAGGCTTTAGAGAAAATGGAGCACCATAGATACTCTGCTATTCCATTAATTGATGAAAAAGGAAAGTATGTAGGCACAATAACAGAAGGTGATTTGCTCTGGAAGATAAAGAACACTCCCGGTTTAAGCTTTGAAAATACCAACAAAATATTATTGACTGAGGTTCCATGGCACATTAAAAATAGACCAGTAAAGATTACTGCAAGAGTGGATAGCCTGTTAATGCTTGCTATATCTCAAAACTTTGTTCCTGTAGTGGATGACAATGATGTTTTCATTGGAATTGTTAAACGTAGTGATATTATAGAATACTGTGCCGACTTATTAGAGAAGAAAGAAGGAAAGGTTGGCTAAGGAAAGGCATTTGCATGAATATAGAATCAAAGTATTGGGAAGTTCCACTAAATGATCACGAAAAACACCATATTGATATGGAATTGGTTGAAGAATTAAATGAAAGATATGATGATGAGGAGGAAGCCGAAATAGTCGGTAACCCATTTCTTAGGGATTTAGCTATTAGGGTAATAGGTATAGTTACCGTATTAGTTTTCATACTGTTAATTCTGGGTAATGGGTTCAAAATTTTCACGCTCCCTTCCATTGATTTTTTAGCCAAATCGAGAGAATTGGCTGGGAATCCTGAAATAGGGCAATTAAGAGAATCAGTAGTGGTTGTTAATGCCATGCGTAGCAAGGGGACAGGCTTTAATATATCGCCAACGGGTTTGATTGTTACTAATTATCATGTGATTAGTGACTCCAGAATAGTGTATGTAAACTTCATTGATGGAGATATTTATCATGTAAAAGAAATAGAGAGTTTCCCAGAGATTGACTTAGCTATTTTAAAGATAGATGGAGAAGATATTCCTGTTATTGATCTTGAAAAGGAAGAAACACCTAGAACAGGTGATGAGGTTTTAATAATAGGAAATCCCCTTGGCTTTACAAGAGTCATTAATAAAGGCCAAATCACAGGAATTACCAGATTAAATGGGTGGGATAAAGAAGTTTTAATGATAGAAGGAGCTATTCATAAAGGTAGTAGTGGCAGTCCTGTATTTAATGACGAAGGCAAAGTGATTGCTGTTGTGTTTGCTACTTTAAGATCTAATACAGATAATGATGATCCTGTAGGCTTGGCGGTTCCTATCAATCATCTTTTAGAGAGGCTGTCTATTCATTAATGAATGGCACAAAAGCAAAACCAGGATAAACTTCTTCTTCGTAGCTTCTAGAGGTAATTTTGTTGAGTAGTTTCAAATGTCCATAAGCATTGTCAAGAGGAATTACCATTTTACCCCCTGTTTTAAGTTGCTCGGTTAATGCAGGGGGTATAGTTTTTGCCGATGCATTTACCAGTATCCTATCAAATGGAGCATTTTCAGGCCAACCTTTTGCACCATTTCCCTCCATAAATAAAACGTTTTCATATCCCAGCTTGGATAAGTTTTCTTCCCCAAATTTTTTTAATGAATTAATTCTTTCAATAGCATAAACATTCCCGTCTTCACCCACGAGCTCTGACAGTAATGCTGTTGTCCATCCTGAACCTGAACCAACATCCAATACATGATGCCCATTTTTTGGTTGTAAAAGCTCTAGCATGAATATAACTGTAAGAGGCTGGGATATTGTTTGACCTTCCTTTAATGGTAGTGGTCTATCCTGATATACGTACTCTTTATATTCTGGGATAATAAAATTGATCCTGTCTACCTTTAAAAGAGCTTCCTTTATTGATGAAGTTTTTAATACACCTCTATTTTCAAGCTTTTGTACTAGTTCTTCTAAGCTTTCCATAGTATCCTCCAGATAATAGATCTTACAAACATATTATTACCAAAAAATAGTTCTTTATGGGTTATTTTTATTATTGTTTAAAAGTCTAATAGTAGCAAGCTTAAAACATCTTTTCATATTTTAACAAAGTAACTACAAATTAAACAGGGAATTTATATATTTATGGAGAATATCATTATTAATATAACATAATACGGGGGGCAATGAATGGAAAAATTATTTGTGCTGGACACAAGCGTTTTGTTGCAGGACCCTAACTCCTTATATGCTTTTGAAGAAAATGAACTTGTAATACCTGCGGTTGTTTTAGAGGAGATTGATAGTAAGAAAAGACAGGCTGATGAATTGGGTCGCAATGCTCGAC
This sequence comes from Desulfitibacter sp. BRH_c19, assembly GCA_001515945.1. Taxonomy (NCBI): domain Bacteria; kingdom Bacillati; phylum Bacillota; class Clostridia; order Neomoorellales; family Desulfitibacteraceae; genus Desulfitibacter; species Desulfitibacter sp. BRH_c19. Next base: position 197,653 of record LOER01000034.1, on the reverse strand, counting down.
AAATAGCACGTACCCTTGACAGTCTGCGAAAGAAAGGAAAGCTCGATAAAGGAGTCGATCTAGGAAATGGAGGAAAACTACGAATTGAACTCAATCACAGACATATTACTTGTTTGCAAGGTGTTTTCCATGAAATAAACAACGATAATAGAATACTAGCTGTTGCTCTTAATCTTTTTGAAGAGGAACAGAAAAAAGAAAAACCTCGAAAAGTTTATCTTGTTAGCAAGGACGCTTTAATGCGTATTAAGGCAGACACATTGGGAATTCCTGCCCAAGATTATCTGTCTGATATGGTTATAAAACAAAATGACCTGTATCCAGGTTATGAAACACTAGAAGTAGATCCTTTGATTATAGATAAATTTTATAGTGAAAAATTCCTCGACATTTCTATTGAACCCTTTTCCAAATATCAAGTTTACCCGCATGAATTTTTTGTTTTAAAAGATAAGCTTGGCTCATCAAAATCTGCAGTTGCCTATTATAACGATGAGAAGAAGGCCCTTGAGCACCTTTGGATTTCTGATAAAGATGTCTGGGGTATTTATCCAAGAAACCTACAGCAGAAAATGGCTATGCAGCTTTTGTTAAGCGACAATATTCCTTTAGTAACCTTGACTGGTAGAGCTGGTACGGGAAAAACACTCCTAGCCTTAGCCGCCGGCTTGTATAAAACGGAGGAATTAAACTTGTTCAATAAGCTTTTAGTAGCCCGACCCATTGTTCCTATGGGTAGAGAACTAGGTTTTCTGCCAGGTGACAAGGAAGAGAAGCTACACCCATGGATGCAGCCAATCTATGATAACATGGAGTTTTTGTTTGGCACACATAAAGAAGGGAGACTTGAAGATATTCTAGTTGGGTTAAAGAAAGTAGAAGTGGAAGCCCTAACTTATATCCGAGGTAGGACCCTCCCTAATCAGTTTATTATCATTGATGAGGCCCAAAATCTAACAAAGCATGAAGTAAAAACTATTGTATCAAGGGTAGGAGAAGGCAGTAAGATTGTCCTTGTTGGAGATCCAGAACAAATTGATCATCCATATATGGACTTCACTAGTAATGGTTTAACATATCTAGTAGAGAAATTTAAGGATCAGTCTGTTGCTGCTCATGTTACCTTAGAAAAAGGAGAAAGATCTACTTTAGCACAGCTTGCATCACAGCTTTTATAAGGATATTCTACCAATCCACAAGAAACGCCTGTTTTTGTCTCGAACAGGCGTTTCTGCTTTGTTAGGGGCACTTAGACACGGTCTAATGGAAGGAATATGTATATAAGGATTGTATAATTAAAATATATGAGTCCTAGCTGAACATTTGATAGATAATGTGTAACTTCCAATCACAGATGCTATGCATTCATTAATGTTGAATTAATGGTCTGTTAGCCATTAATTCTAATGAAATTTTTCTTTAACAATGCTGAAAAAGCTAATGCTGCTGGAGAGAGCCTTGCTCCTTTAGGATAAACCAACAAGAATGGGCGTGTTGATTTCATTTGCTCGAGTGGAAGTAGAAGTCCTAATTGTAGCTCATATTCAAATGTGTATTTAGATAAAAAAGCAATTCCCATATTATTAATAACTCCTCGTTTGATTGCCTCTGTATCTCCTAAAGTCATTTTGCTCTTTGGTGAGATATTTCTTTTTACCAATAAATTATTCAATAAACGCTGGGTATCAGACCCATCTTCTCTACAAAGAAAGGTCTCCTCGGACAATTGTTTCAGAAGACTGGTAGACTTTATAAACCTATGATCCTTTGCTACTACTAAATAGAGCATGTCATCAGCAAAGTGTTCCTGATACAGTTGTAGGATATCTGTTTCACCAGCCACCAACCCTACTTCAACACTACCCTCAGCAGCCATTTTTTCTATTTCCCTGCTGTTTCCTATTTTTAAGTTAATTATAATTCCAGGATTTTTACAGTTGTATTGGGCTAACATGTTTGGCAGAAAATAATTAGCAATGGTGGTGCTAGCTCCGATAGTGAGTTCCCCACAAGTCAAATCTTTAAATTCTAACATTTCCTTTCTTGCCTCTATCGAGAGATTTATAATCTTTTCTGCATATACCATTAATCTTCTGCCTGCATCTGTAATAATTACCTGACGACCTTGCCTGTTAAAGAGTTGTAATTCTAACTCTTTCTCTAGTGCTGCCACCTGTCGAGATAGTGCAGGTTGACTTATGAATAACTCATTGGCAGCTTTGGAAAAATTACCACTAGTTGCAACCTGATAGAAAGCTCTTAAGTTTGAAAAATCCATGTGTTACCTCCTTGCTATACGCATACTGCATAGATATCATGTTATATATGCATTTCCATTATAACAAAAGTCATGCTATATTAGAACAAATAAAAAACGTCGAGGTGTTGGAATGAAACAAGAACTATTATTTAAGCTAACAGCCTATTCTCCAGGATCTGGTTGAGCCTGTAAGATAGGTCCAGCGGACCTAGAGCAGGTACTAAGTTGTTTGCCATCAGTAAAAGATGATAAGTTATTAATTGGTCTAAAGGAAGATGCAGCTGTATATCAAATAAATCCATCATTGGCTATTGTACAGACAGTTGATTTTATAACACCTGTGCTTAATGATCCATATGCCTTTGGTGCTGTAGCTGCAGCCAATGCTATCGGGGATATCTATGCTATGGGTGCTAAACCCGCCTATGCCTTAAACATAGTGGAGTTTCCAGTTAAAAGCTTACCCTTAAGTATATTACAAGAAATTTTAAAAGGGGGAACTGATAAAGCTTTAGAAGCGGGAGTTACAATTGCTGGCGGACACTCAGTAGAAGATAATGCACCCAAATATGGTATGGCTGTAACTGGATTTGTGAATCCAGCTCAGATGGTAAGAAAATCTGGATCCCAGAAGGGAGATGCGTTGTTTCTAACAAAACCATTAGGAATAGGTATTTTAACTACTGCGATTGATCGTGGATTGACGGGTAGTGAAACAGAACAAGAAATATATAATATCATGGCACATCTAAATAAAGGAGCTTCGGAGGCGATGATAGAGGTAGGTGTTCATGCTTGTACAGATATAACGGGTTTTGGGTTGTTAGGGCACTTAAGAGAGATGATGAATGGCAGTAATACTTCAGCTCAGGTTTTTCTAAACAAGATTCCATTAATAGAAGGTGCTAAAGAATTAGCTAAAGCTGGAGCAATCCCTGCTGGGACTCACAATAATTACCGTTATATTAGAAATAACGTTAAGTGGGAAAGACATAGCTCTAAGGAAGAAGAAATGCTTTTATGTGATGCTCAGACAGCTGGGGGTTTGTTGATAGCTGTTTCACAAGAAAAAGCAGAACAATTAAAAACAGCATTAATGAAGGCAGGTTGCTTGGTAACAGCAGAAATTGGACGAGTGATAGAAAAAAGTGAAAGGGTTATTGAGGTTTTTTAATAAATACTTGGAATTAAAAAAGCATAAGGAGGATTTATCATGAAGTTTACACCTTTTAAATTTCAGTTGCCCTTAGCTGCAGGTGGAGTTGCACTAATGGCTTTCAATTATTTAATGTTTGCAGTACCACATGGGGAAGGACTAATAACAATATCAAATATAACATGGGCTAAACTATCCTTGGGTCAAATCTTTACATTTTACCCTTTAATTGGAATTATGTTAGCATTAACTATAATAAACTTGCTCTTTAGTATTGTTTTTGTGAAAAGCCTCATTCAATGGTTGTTCAATAATAAGGAATATAAGGATTTTATGAATGGAGCACCAACACAAAACATAGGGATTTTAGTACCTATTGCCTCTCTGTCTATGAGTGCAAATGTGATCTTGGGTCCAGTAGGTTTTTTTATTCCAGAATTATCATCTAATTTGCAATCTATGATGTTACCAGCATTAATCTTTTATGGCTTCTTATTGTGTATGCTGTTTGTGCTTGAACTTAAGCTTGTAAAAGCCTGGTTTTGCCAGCCACTTGATTTACCTAAATTAAATTTTGTTTGGTTAATTGACGTTTTTGCATTTGGTGTAGTTAATTTAACTGGTTCTGGAATTGCCTCTATGGCAAGTGATAGGGTGATCTCGTCTATAGCAGCTTTTGCTTCATTTTTTGCGTTAAGTGTTGGGATTTTCTTATTAATAACTAAATTGACATATTTGGTTTATCTACAGATACAATCCAGCAGCTTACCTCCAAAGCAGGTTCTGCCAAGCTACTTTATAGTAGTTCCCATTACCTGTCTGTTCGGATTTAGTTTTTATAGAATTACATCCTATTTGAGCTCGCATTTTGAATTTAATGTAGATGTTTTATCCTTCTCATTTATTAATTTTTCCTACGTTATCACAATCAGTTGGGCTATTTTTTGTTTATACTTGCTAAGTGATTACTTTAAGAACTATTTTTATAAAAGTGATTTTTCTCCAACCCAATGGAGTATGGTCTGAGCTTTTGTTGGCTCTCAAGTTTTGGGAGTTTATGTTTGGGGAAATTACTATCCGAGTACAATACTTCTAGTTTTAAATTATGTAAGTATAATTTTTGCAACGATCCTATTTACCTTTATTTCAATTAAATTTTATCAGGCAGAAAAGAAAAATAGCTTAGTCATAGCAAAAGGTTCGCTCCAATCGTCCAGAGCATAGTTTGAATTATTACTGAAAGGAGGCTGAGGTTTGATAGACTGAAAAATTTGGGTTCAGGTGCCATTTTGCTGGATTTACTATAGGGTTGAATATTAAGAAATAGAAAAGTTTAATTTAGAAAGGATAGGTGACAAATGAATTGCTTATTTATATTAAATGAAAGTCCTTACGGTTCTGAAAAAACATATAATGCTTTACGACTAGTTATGGCATTACAAAAAGAACAAAACAACGACGTGATAGTTAATTTATCAGCAGATGGAGTTTACAATGCTGTTAAAGGTCAGAATACCCCCCAAGGATTCTATAATGTGGAGCGTATGTTTAAAGGCATTTTGGCAAAAAAGGGCAAAGTAAAACTCTGAGGTTCCTGTATGGACGCTCGTGGATTGAGCGAAGAAAATATGATAGAAGGCACAGAAAGGAGTTGCATGGCAGAGTTAGCTGAACTGACTGAAAAAGCCGATAAAGTTTTTATATACTAAGCTTGCTAGTTCCATGTAGTAAAGGGATTGTTGTCCAAAGAGATTTAAGTGATAAGGCTTTTATCATGGATGCTGTAAAGTGAGTCGTATATACGTACCCGAAATTATTATAGCTTAAAATTGGTATATAGAATGGCATCTAAATTAGCAATGGGTGAATAATTCTATTCATAGTCTGTATTGCTATTTTATATTTTGAGGTCATTCAAACTGAGAATTGGCATGTTTTTCATATCAAAAGCCTTCCAAAACGGAGCTTGCTATAAAAACAGGGGTGCTTCAATACAGACCCCTGTTTTTTTGTACTATCAGAAAGTATAAGTTCAACAAGGTAGATAGTATTCACAAAGACTAAGGCTCCCGCCTGCGTCAAAGACTTGGCGCACTATAGTACTGGTATTTCTACGCATTGCAAAAGACACAATGCTAGAACTACTGGCGCAAGCCAAGTTTTGTTTTAGTGTTTAAATTTAAGAAACTATTCTTTAATGCTTTCTTTGTTAATCAGATCTCCTAACCTCAAGTGAGGATCTTTACTATCCAATTGTATTTCGAGATATTTTTCAAGATAAGGCCGAATATCCTCTTTACAGGCAACATCAGCTATTTTTACTGCAAGTTGTGGATGCCTACCCAACTTGCCCCCAACAATAAGTCGCCAGAATTCTTGACCAGTACTTATCGCTTCCTGTGCACAAAACTTTAGGCAATCCCCACAGCCTATACATTTTTCCAAATCAACTAAAACCTTATTACTGCCGTCCAAAAAAAGTGCACCTTCCCTGCACTGCCTTATACAATTTTCACATAAGGTGCATTTCTCTTCAAAAACCTCAGGGTATATTGCTTTGTAAGCTCCAAAATCTTTTATTTGTGGTTGGGAGCAGCAATTTGGGCATCCTGCTAAGCTGATCTTAAAAACCTTGGAGTGCTTAAGGCTATCTTGTAGTACTTTTTGTCTTCTTAAAGAATAATTCGTGTTTTTGAGTGCTTCAGTAACATATTTTACTAGCTCGCCTGGATCGCCTAAAGCCCTGGGGCAACTATCTTTGGCGCGGCAGCATTCAATTTTTACAAGCTCATTTTGCATTTAAAATCCTCCAAAAATCATTCTTGTATCATTATACATTTATTGAGGAGTTTTGGAAGAGGTTTCTCATGAAATGATTCTGCGCTAAACTTAAAGAAATTATTTTTGCTAATTAAAAGGAAATTTTAAGGACATGAAGAATTATATCTGTATAATATAACTAAATGGTGTTTAGCATTACTAAACAACGGAATTACATCTTTGATAGTGCTGGGTGTCATAAAAGTTTAAATCATATGGAGGTATAGTTAAATGGCACAAAAAATTAAAGTAGCAATTATTGGTCCTGGAAATATTGGGATTGACTTAATGTATAAGTTAATGGAAAGTAAGTATGTAGACCTAGACATTATGGTAGGTATTGATCCAAACTCAGAAGGACTTAGACTTGCCAGAGAAAATGGGTTTAGAACGTCCGATAAAGGTATTTCTGCAATTCTTGGAAATGATGAGATTAAAATAGTCTTTGATTCAACAGGAGCTAGGCCTCACTTAAAACATGCTCCATTATTAGAAAAGGACGGAAAAGTGGCTATTGATTTAACTCCGGCTGCAGTTGGTCCTTATGTAATACCTACTGTAAACCTAGATGAGTATATAGATAGCCCAAATATCAATCTAGTAACCTGCGGGGGGCAAGCTACAATTCCCATGGTAGCAGCAGTTAGCCAGGTGGCAGAAGTTGAATATGCAGAAATAGTAGCAACTATAAGCAGTAGAAGTGCGGGACCGGGTACCCGTCAGAACATTGATGAGTTTACCAAGACAACTGCAAAGGGAATTGAAATAGTAGGTAGAGCTAAAAGAGGAAAAGCAATAATTATATTAAACCCTGCCGAACCACCTATTATGATGAGGGATACAATCTATACTAAAGTAAAAAATCCAGATGAAAAGGCTATCAGGGAATCAGTAGCAGCTATGGTTTCCAAGGTCCAAGAATATGTACCTGGTTATAAATTGAGAGTTCCTCCAATAATTGATGGAGACAAGGTCACTATTATGGTGGAAGTGGAAGGTGCAGGTCATTATTTGCCTAAGTATTCTGGTAACCTCGATATAATAACCTCTGCAGCAAAAGCAGTTGCTGATAAGATAGCCCAAAAAATTGTCAAGGATATTGAAAAGGAGGTAGTTTAATTGCAAAAGCGAATACGTATAGTTGATTCAACATTACGAGATGGTATGCACGCTGTTAGTCACCAGTTTTCACCAGAAGATATGGCACAAATCGCTACGGCATTAGATGAAGCAGGTATAGATACCATTGAAATTGGGCATGGCGATGGTTTAGGGGGGACTTCATACCAATATGGATTTGCCAGAGCTTCTGACGAAGAATATTTAAAAGCTGTTTCTGGAGTGTTAAAATATGCTAAACTAGATGTATTATTATTACCAGGAATAGGAACGAAAAAAGACTTGGAATTTGCTGCAAAGTATAATGCCAAAGTTGCTAGAATAGCAACACACGTTACTGAAGCAGATGTTGGAGAACAGCACATTAAGTTAGCTAAGGAACTTGGAATGGAAGCTATAGGGTTTTTAATGATGTCCCATATGGTAACCCCTGAAAAAGTTGTAGAGCAAGCAAAGCTTTTTGAAAGCTATGGTGCAGATGTAGTGTATGTAACAGACTCAGCAGGAGCCATGGTTCCTGTCGAGATTGCTGCGAGGATCAGAGCAGTAAAAGAAGCGGTGAGCATTCCGGTTGGACATCACGCACACAATAATTTGAGTTTAGCATTAGCTAATACGTTAGCAGCTATTGAAGCAGGTGCTGATATGGTAGATGGTACATGTAAGGGATTAGGTGCAGGAGCTGGAAATACCCAAACAGAGGTATTAGTAGCAGTTTTAAATAAGCTAGGATACGAAACTGGTGTAGATCTATACAAAATAATGGATGTTGCTGATGATATAGTTGCTCCTAAAATGAAAAGGCCACAGGTCATAGATAAAAACTCTCTTAGCATCGGTTATGCTGGAGTATATGGAAGCTTCTTATTACATGCAGAACGCGCAGCAGAGAAATTTGGTGTTGATGCAAGGGATATACTAATTGAGTTGGGACAGAGAAAGACAGTTGGTGGTCAAGAAGATATGATAATTGATGTTGCTTATGAATTAAGTAAAAAATAGAAGCTTGTAAAACTGGAGGATTATCTAAATGGGGGAGGACAAAAATAATCTTAAGTCAGTTGATAAGGCATTCCGGATCATTGAACTTATGGCACAGGAAAGTCGACCTATGGGTGTTACAGAGATTAGCAAAAAGCTAAACATAAATAAGAGTACAGTTCATGCAACTTTAAACACATTAATCGGAAGAGGGTATTTCGAACAGGATGCTGAAGGTGGTAAATATAAATTAGGTATTGCATTTACTTTTATTGCTAATGCCTCATTAAACGGAATTGATTTCCGCAGCAAAGCAAAACCCATTATAAAACGCCTTTCGCAGCAGATTAATGAAACTGTACACATGGTCATAATGCGCCAGGGAAAAGTGGTTTATATAGAAAAGCAGGAAAGTATTCAATCCATGAGAATTCATACTGAAATAGGTAAAAGTCAACCTTCCCACTGTACAGGTGTTGGCAAGGCCATATTGGCATGGATGGATGCTGAAGAGAGGGAACAAATAATTAGAGAATATGGACTTCCTAAATATACAATTAATACTATTACAGATGAGGAAGTCTTTAATCAACATCTAGAGGATATTAGAAAAAAGGGATATGCAATTGATGATGAGGAGAATGAGGAAGGTTTAAGGTGTGTAGCTGCACCGATTATGGACCATTCAGGCAAAGTAATAGCTGCAATCAGCATTGCTGGGCCAACAACAAGAATGACCTTGAATTCTCTAAAAAAAATGGCTGAATTAGCTGTAGCGGCTGGCTTAGAAATCTCCAAAGAACTAGGTTTTAAGGGTCAGGCTTGACAAATTGACATTTTTGAAGGCATAAACAATGAAGTGTAGGGTGGTAGATGTAGATTGTATTTAAATGTTATAGAAACCATTGGTATATTCTTTTTATTAATATTTATGGGATTAGCGGCTAAACAGTTAAAATTGTTAAATGGTAACATAAGTCCTGCTTTGACACAATTAGTTATGAATTTAACTTTACCATTACTTTTATTAACTGCCTTTGATTTTGAATTAGAACTTGAATTAATAAGGCAAAGCTTATTAGTAGCCTTCACCTCCTTAGTAATTATAGTAGTGACTGCTCTAATGTTTAGACAAACAGTTAAGTACTCAAATACTGTGGAGAAAGAGAAAAACCTTCTAGAGTTTCTGTGTTTGTTTGGAAATACGGTTTTTATAGGCTTTCCAATTGTATTAGTAGTATTTCAAGAGACGGGTTTATTTTTAGCAATTATTTTTAATCTGGTTAATGTAGTTATAGTATGGACTTATGGGTTGTGGTTAATGACTCCAAAGGACATCAAAGTTACCAAATTAAAATTTCTTAAAGAACCGACTGTTGTTGCTATGTTCGCAAGTATTGTGATGGTCGCATTAAAGCTGAGAATACCATCTCCGTTTCTGGAAACCTTTGAAACAATTGGTTCAATGACATTTCCATTGTCCTTTATAATAATAGGGCTTACATTGGAAATTGATAAAATAAGGTTTAAGGAATTAAGAAAGTACTTTGCCATAACTTTTATACGATTACTTTTTATACCCATACTTTTATTTGTGATACTAAAACTGGCTAGTGTTTCTCTTATGGTTGCAGGTGTGGTTATTATTATGGCAGGCACACCTTCTGGTGTTCTTGCAACAATTTTTGCAGAAACGTATGAAGGCAACGTAAGAATGGCTAGTGAAGGAGTTGTGTTTACTACATTAGTAAGTATCGTAACAATCCCAGTTTTATTATTTCTTATCTTTAAGTTTTATTAAACAGGATTATTCAGACAACACAGAGCTACTAGTATGATATATAGAAACAGCGGTAAAAATCAGTACGACATGGTTGACGCTGTTTTTTTGTACGTTTCAAGTTATATATGTTATTATATAACTTGTTCAAAGGCTAATATGCTCTTGTATGGTCGACTGTAAATTTGATAATAGTTAAACGTAAAGTGTAATAAATGCCAAAGCCTTAATATGTAAGCTTTAATAAACTATAGAATATTAGGTGATACAGGTGAATGAACAAATTCAAAAAACAATTCATAAACTATTTGATTTAGAAATCATAGATGAACAGCATTATGAATGGGGAGACTTGTATTGGCTACAAATGGACCCAGACGGTTTTAATACTCAGCCAACCCTTTCTTTTGGCACAGCATTTCCAGGTAAAGAACAAGAGCTACACACACATGCTGGATATATAGAAATTTTGTATGGTATAGAAGGGGAAAGTATTCACATAATTAACGGAAGAAAGCTTGTTTTAAGAAAAGGAAAGCTTGGGTATGTTCCAGATGGTGCCCAACATTATCTGACTAATAAAACTGACAAACAATCTCAATTCTTAAGTATAGTATATCCTGCTTTACTAGAACCTCTTAATGAAATGGAGACAATAGATGACTTAAATCTATATGATATAGACAAATTAGTTAATCTTAATATAATTGCGGATAAATTTGCCCAAAGTGTTAGCCTGGCTGTCACATTAGTGGATTGTTCTGGTGACTTGCTAGCTGAACCAAAAAACTTCCCGGATTTTTGTACTCTTTGTATGAGACAAAAAGCAGGAAATTGTGTGTTGTGTACTGATAATGGAGATAAAAAGGGCAATGAACTTGTAGTTTTTAAATGTAAATTTAATGTGTATTCCATTCAATCACCTATTATTATTAATCAAAGACTGCTTGGTTATTTAGGATGTGGCTATGGAAGGGTTGAGGTATCTACAGATTATGATGAAGTTTTAATAAAGAGTTCTTTTTCAGAAAGGGATTATTTATTAGCTCACAAAGCTTATGTGAATCTAAACATTATCAATAGAAATCACTTAAAATCTGTTGCAGAAACTCTTTCCATTTTTAGTGCGTCTCTTGTACAGATGATAATACACTCAGCAAGGGGGAAGCAAATAAGTGCTTACAAACTTAGCTTGGCAAAAGAAGAGCAAAGAAAGGCAGAACTTGAAAGTTCTTTAAATGAGGCAAGGTTAAAGTTCTTAGAATCACAGGTAAACCCACATTTTCTTTTTAATACTTTAAACACAATAGCCCAAACTTCATTAATGGAGGGTGCTACCACAGCCTCTAGTCTCACTTACGCATTATCTAATTTGTTAAGAAGAAGTTTAGGTAAAACTGAATCACTTTTATCCATTGCAGAGGAGATAGACCAAATAAATGACTATCTGTTGATACAAAAGACTAGGTTTCCAACTAGATTTTCAGTAGAAATCAATATAGTTGAAGAAGTGTTGTCAATAAAAGTTCCCAACATGACATTAATGGTTTTGGTAGAAAATGCCATTCTGCATGGATTTACCAATATTAGTTGGCAGGGCAAATTAATTATTAACGGGTTTTTAAAAAACAATAAGGTTGTTCTAGAGGTTATTGATAATGGTTGCGGTGTGGAAAATAAGGTAGTACAGGAAGTACAGGAATTTACAAATCAAAACTTCAGCTCATTGTCATCCATAAAAGGGATAGGTTTAAAAAATATTTACAAGAGACTTGAGTATTACTATGGAATAGATTTTAGTTTTAATATTGAAAGGCTTTGTGAAAATGGTACAAAAGCGACCATAGAGTTGCCATTATCTTAATTAAATGAGCGCAAATGTAGTAGTTATAGCAGGTTTCATATTATTATTATATTGTTTTAATATTGGATGAGGGCATATATATTTTTATATGCTCTTAGTTTATTAAATTAGCGACCAAGTTGTTTTGGGGCTTGAGAAAAATTTTCCAATGCATAATAGTGTGTATAGGTATACAATCAAGGAATGATTTTTAATGAAGGAGAAATCTATATGTATAAATTATTAATTGTTGATGATGAACTAATTGAATTACAGTTTCTCCGATATGTCATTGATAAGTATAAAATGCCTTTAAAAATTTGTGGAGAAGCACAGAATGGGTATCAAGCTGTGGAATTGGCAGAAAAATTTCAACCAGACTTTATGATTATTGATATATCAATGCCTCATAAAAATGGTCTAGAAGCAGCAGCCATGATTAAGGAAAAGTACCCAGGGATCAAAATCTATATTTTAACAGCTTATGAGCGGTTTGATTATGCAAAAAAGGCAATTGAAATAGATGTAGAAGATTATCTTAGTAAACCCATAAGTCCGGAAAAACTTATCAATGTACTAAAAAGAGGCATAAAAAGTAAGTTAAAGGAAAAGTTGGAGACTTCTAAAGCCTTAAGATTGCACAATAACCTTAAGACTATAGAGCCCAACCTAAAAAAACAGTTTGTAGTGGATCTAATAAACGACAATTTAAAGATAGGCCAAGAAAAAGTGGCTAAAAAAATTTTAGGAATTAAGGATTACAACTACACTCAAATCCTTGTTGCTACATTTGTTGATGAGAAAAGTAGTAGAATTATTATAAATGAAACTACTATTACAAAAATAGCGGCAGCAATAAACAAATCTTTAGATAATGGATTGTATACTGTCCTAACTGGAGGAAAGTTAATAGTTTTTGGTAAAAAACAACTAACCAAGGATATGATGAAAGACATAAACATATGGTGCTCTTCAAATGGTTATGGTATTTATGCTGGTGTACTAACCCTTTCAATGGAAGGCAATATTCATTCAGCATTTAATAAAGCCAATGAAATCTGTGAGAATGCACTATTCTGGCTTAATAGTGGGATACATTTTAGTGCAAACATGGAAGAAAAAAGTTGCGTATTACCAAAGGTGTCAGATGTTCAAGGTGAGGTTTTTAGTGCTGTTTTGCGGAAAGAGTATAGTTTTATTTTAGAGCTAATTAATAGAAGCCTTACAGTAATGAATGATACTTTTTGCCGTAAAGATAAAGCTATTGGATTTACTTCAGACTTGCTTACGCTTATAGTCTGTGTATCAGCAAAAGATATCTTAACTAGAGAAGAAACTGAATTCTTTAGAGAAAAGATTGCATCCATTAATAATCAACTAATTACAGTAACAGACTTAAAAAACGCCATAGAGAACATAATCAGCGAGTTATGTTCCAAGATCACTCCTGCAAGGATTTCATCTTCTGACTACTATATTAATTTGACCATTGATTATATAAAACAAAACTATCATGCAGAAGTTACTTTAGAAGGAGTTGCGGGTAAACTCTTTATAAGCCCATTTTATTTGAGCAGAATATTTAAAAAACAAACGGGACAAGGATTTGCTGAAGTTTTAACAAAAACTAGAATAGAAAAGGCAAAAACTTTACTTATGACTGGAAAGTTTTCGGTAGGTGAAGTAGGTAGACAGGTTGGAATACATGACCCTAGCTATTTTAGTAGTGTTTTCAAGAAGCACACAAGTATTAGTCCTAGTAAAATCATCGAAGATGCTAAAGGTCAATAATTTAATATTCAATGTCAAAATACTCTCAAGGGAATTATTGATTACTATAGAATTAAGATAGCAGAGAAACATTCAACCATCCTCCTCTTTTATATAGTACTACTTTTAAGTGATAAGTTTGTTCGGTGTAGCCGAATAAACTTATCACTAATAAAGAAGGAGTTTATGGGGGTTTCTTTAAAGGATATATTTAAATATATCTAAATATATCTAAGCAAGAAAAAATGTGGGGGGTTAGGAAATTGAAGAGATTTTTAATGATTGCTGTTGTAATTGCAATGATGTTTACTTTAGTAGCCTGTGGTGGTAATGATAAGGCACCAGATACCGACAATGGTTCAAATGAACCTGAAAAAGTTGTTCTAAGATTGGGAATGACTGCAGAAGCTGATAGTCACTATGGAAAAGGTGCACAGGTTTTTGCTGATAAGGTATCTGAGTATACTGATGGTGAAGTCGAAATACAGATTTTTCCAAGTAGTCAGCTTGGAAATGAAAGAGACTTGGTCGAAGGTGTGGGTATTGGAACTATTGAAATGAGTTTAACTTCTACTGGACCACTACCAAACTTCTCCTCCGATTTCATGTTATTTGATTTGCCATTTATAATAACTGATAGACAAAAGGCTTATGAGGTTATGGATGGAGAAATTGGTCAAGAGATACTTGGGAGTTTAGAACCTATGGGAATTAACGCTTTAGGCTTCTGGGAAAATGGGTTCCGTCACGTGACCAATAATGCAGGTCCTATTGTTAGTCCGGAAGATATTGAAGGTATGAAAATTAGAACTATGGAAAACCCAATCCACCTTGAAACTTTCCGCCATCTTGGCGCCCAACCAACACCAATGGCATGGGGTGAAGTGTTTATAGCACTACAGCAGGGTACAATCGATGGGCAGGAAAATCCCCTTGTAATTCTTGATACGGCTAAGGTATATGAAGTTCAAGAGCATGTTTCTTTAACGGGGCATTTCTACTCACCAGCTGTAATGTCAATTAATAAAGAGCTTTTCGATGGATTTTCTTCCGACACTCAAGAAGCTATTGTAAAGGCTGAAAAGGAAGCTAGAGATTGGGAAAGACAGTATAGTAGTGACCTTGATGCTGAACTGGTTAGTGCTTTAGCAGAAAAAGGCATGGTTGTTACTGAAGTTGATAAATTAGAATGGCAAAAGGCATGCGAACCAGTATATGAAAAATTTGCGGATCAGATTAATCCCGAATATATTGAAGCATTAATAGGTCAATAATTGAAAAGTAAATAGAGTACAGATTTACTTCTGTACTCTATTTTTATAAAAATAATTGGTAAAAGGAGTAAGCTAATGAATAAGATAGCAAGTTTTATTGATAATTTCGAGGAGAATCTTATTGTCATTTTACTTCCTTTAATGGTCTTGCTAGTATTCATAGCCACCTTTTTTAGGTACACAGGTTTTATGACAATTTCGTGGGCTGAAGAGCTAGCTAGATACATGATGATATGGATTATTTACTTGGGAATAGGTACAGGAGCAAAGAAAAATTCGCACTTTGCTGTTGAGGTTTTCTATAAACTCATGCCGGAGAAAGTTCATAAATACTTTAAGATTTTGAGAACAATTGTTATTATCGTGTTTTGTTCTACGGTTGTTAGTCTAGCGATAAATCTAATTAAAGCCCAAATGGCCATGGGGCAAAGTTCACCTTCTTTAGGCATACCTATTTGGATAGCATATGCTGCTATACCCATAGGTTGCTCATTAATGGCACTTAGGTCAATTCAATATATTGTAATTCAATGGAAAGAGAATAAGCTTATGGATGTAGATAAGGTGGTGAAATAAATGGCCCTAGTACTTTTTGGAACACTATTATTAATGTTAATTATTAATGTGCCTATTGGTATCTCTATGGGTATGGCAGTTTTAGCTGCTTTAACATTTGTTGATACCACAACTTCAAGCATGATTATAGCTCAAAGAATGTTTACAGCAGTAGATAACTTTCCATTTATGGCGGTACCTTTCTTTATATTGGCTGGAGATTTAATGGAACGGGGAGGTATTTCAAAAAGACTCATAAACTTTGCAAAGGCCTTACTTGGTAAATTACCTGCCAGCCTTTCAATTATTACAACTACAGCCTCAGCTTTTTTTGGGGCTATATCAGGCTCAAACCCAGCTACTGTAGCTGCTATAGGTGGATTAATGATACCTGCCATGACTAAGGCAGGTTATCCAAAGGATAAGGCTGCAGCTATTGCAGCAGCATCAGGTACTCTTGGAGTTGTTATTCCGCCAAGTATATCAATGATTACGTATGCTGTAGTAGCTTCGGTATCTGTAGGTTCAATGTTTATTGCAGGTATAGTGCCAGGATTATTATTAGCATCTGGAATAATTCTAGTTAGTGTCATTACGTGTAGCAAATATGAGAAAAGTGGCACGGATACCATTGGTTTTGTCAATTTGTTTAAATCTTTTAGAGAGGCTATTTGGGCGTTGCTAATGCCTGTAATTATTTTGGGCGGAATATACGGGGGAATTTTTACACCCACAGAGGCAGCAGCAGTCTCCTGTGTCTATGCATTTTTAGTAAGTAAGTTTATCTATAGGGAATTAAAGTATTCTGAGCTCAGAGGTATTTTTGCAAAGTCTGCTACAAGTACTGCAATTGTATTATTTATTGTAGCAGTATCATCATCATTCTCATGGCTTATGACAAGTGCTGGCGTTCCTGGCCAGATTGCAGGGTTTATGCTGGATTCCTTTCAAAATAAATATATTATTTTCATAATGATAAATATAAGTTTGTTATTATTAGGGTGTTTCCTCGAAACCCAATCAATTATTCTTTTGATGACTCCAATATTGCTTCCATTGGCAATGCAGCTTGGAATTCATCCCGTTGCTCTGGGTCTAATAATAATTATAAATACATCTGTTGGGATGATTACTCCACCTATGGCAGTAAATCTTTTCGTGGCTAGTGGAATATCTAAGGTATCTATTGAACAAATAAGTAAGCGGATTATTCCTTATTTCTTAGTATTAGTTGGGATACTTTTAATGCTAACTTACTTTTCAGATGTTATTATGTGGTTACCTAATTTGTTGGGCAAATAATAAATACAATTTAAACTAAGTAATAAGGAGGCAAATATAATGCGAAGTCATGTTACTACTAAGGGTTTAGAAAGGGCTACCCATAGAGCTCTATATTATTCCATGGGCTTTTTGCCTGAAGAGTTGGATAAACCTTTAGTTGCAATTGTAAATTCCCAAAATGAAACTATGCCCGGGCATACTCATCTAGATAGCATTGCAAAGGCAGTTAGAGAAGGAGTAATTGCAGCAGGGGGAACTCCCATAGAGTTTCCAACTATTGGTATATGCGATGGTATTGCTCAAGGCAATTATGGAATGCATTATCCTTTGGCAAGTAGAGAGCTAATAGCAGATTCCATTGAAGTAATGGTAAATGCCCATTCATATGATGCAATGGTTCTAATTACAAACTGTGACAAGGTAACTCCAGGAATGTTAATGGCAGCAGTTAGATTAAATATTCCTGCTATTATGATTAGTGGCGGACCAATGGCTACTGGATGTATAGATGGCAATGAAGTGGGTTATTCGGACCTTATGGCAGCCCAAGGGGATGTTGCTAGGGGAATTATGACCAACGAAGAATTGGCAAGGATTGAGAAAGAAGCACTACCTGGATGTGGGGCTTGTAACCTACTTGGCACAGCAAATTCAATGAACTTTTTGACTGAAGCACTTGGAATGTGTTTGCCGGGAAGTACTATACCAGCAGTATCAGGACAAAGAGTAGCATTAGCAAAAAGGACCGGGCATAAAATCATGGAACTATATAAAAAGAATCTTTTACCTAGAGATATTGTAACTGCTAAATCATTGGAAAATGCTATTAGTGTAGATCTTGCAATTGGAGGGTCAACAAATACAGTTTTGCACTTTACAGCGTTAGCTCATGAGGCGGATATTGATTTCGATATTAATAGCTTTGCTGACAGGGCAAAGAAAGTACCACATCTTGTTAAAATGAAGCCTGCCAGGGGAGGGCATTACCCAGCAGATGTTCATAGGGCTGGTGGTGTTTCCGCAGTTATGGCTCAACTTTGTGAAGCAGGACTTCTACACAAGGATATGATTACAGTTAGTGCAAAGACGGTGTTTGAAAATGTGAAAGGTATAAAAGTAATAGATGCAAATGTTATTAGACCCATGGATAACCCATATTCAGCTACAGGTGGTATCCAACTTTTATATGGAAACTTAGCACCAGAAGGTTCAGTATGTAAAAGTGCTGCTGTAGCACCAGAGATGCTAAACCATAGAGGTCCAGCTAGGGTATTTGATCAGGAGGAACCAGCAGTTGCTGCTATTTATGAAGGAAAAATATATCCTGGTGATATTGTGGTTGTTAGATATGAAGGTCCCAAAGGTGGTCCTGGAATGAGGGAGATGCTTACACCTACTGCAGCAATAGTAGGTATGGGATTAGATAAGCAGGTTGGACTTATAACTGATGGAAGATTTTCAGGTGGAACTTCTGGTGCAGCAATTGGACATATTTCTCCTGAGGCAGCTGAAGGCGGCCCACTTGCTTTAGTTGAAGAAGGAGATACTATCATTATAGACATTCCTGCAGGAATACTAACCCTAGAGGTTAGTGATGAGGAGTTGGCAAAGAGGAAAGCAAAATGGGTAAAGCGAATTCCTAATGTACAAAAGGGAAGCTATTTGGATAGATATGAAAAACAGGTCACTTCCGCAATGGCTGGGGCAGTCTTTAAAAGGTAAAAGGTTCATTTGCTCAAAGTGGTATGAATAATCATTTAAATTACTGGTTAAGGAGGTAAATATTTTGGCTAAGAAAAAGGTAACAATTCCAGGAATTCTCGAGATGAAGAATCTAGGCAAGAAATTTAAGATGATTACAGTTTATGACTATCCCATGGCATCCATGGTAGATCAATCAAAAGCAGAGCTCATATTAGTTGGGGATTCGCTCGGGATGGTAATTCAAGGGCACGAGGGAACAGTTCCAGTTAATATTGAAGATGTTATTTACCATGTAAAAGCAGTAAAAAAGGGAGCTCCTAACACATTTATAGTAGGAGATATGCCATTTTTGTCATATCAGGTGAACACAGAAGAAGCTATAAGAAATGCTGGCACTTTACTAAAAGTAGGTGCAGACTGTGTTAAGATGGAAGGTGGCATGAAGGTTGTTGAAAGGGTAAGAGCAGTTGCTGATGCAGGTATACCTGTAATTGCTCATATTGGATTAACCCCACAAACAGCAGCTCTAGTTGGTGGTTTTAAAGTTCAAGGTAAAAGCGTAGAGGCAGCAGAAAAGCTTGTGAAGGAAGCCTTAGCTTTAGAAGAAGCAGGAGCATTTGCAATTGTTCTGGAGTGCTTACCAACAGGTTTAGCTAAGTTAATTGATGAAAAACTATCAATTCCTACAATTGGTTGTGGGGCTGGCCCATATACTACTGGTCAAAACCTAAATGCATATGATCTTCTAGGGATATTTAACAAATTTGTGCCTAAATTTGTAAAGCAATATGCTCAGATGGGACAGCAAATGGTAGATATATTTGATACATGGTGTACTGAAATAGATGAAGGCCAATTTCCAGAAAAAAAGCACGAGTTTACCATGAAGGATGAAGATTTGGAAAGGCTTTATTAGGGTCAGGCTTTATTAGGGTCAGGCTTGACAAATTGACATTTCGTTATAAAGGGGGTTCTCTATCAAGATGTTTGAGTAGAGAACCCCTCTTTAAAAACTTCTGCCTGGTAAAATAAGTAACGTAAAGAGGGGAAATAAATTATGTTATTTAAAGATAAGCTTAAACAAAAAGATCATCTTTTAGGAATGTTTTTATTATGTCCTGTACCAGAAATAATGGAAATATTAGGGTATGTTGGATTTGACTACGGAGTAATCGATTTAGAACATGGCAGCTATGAGAGTATGGCTGCATTAAACATGGTAAGGGCTGCATCGTCTTCAACTATATCACCATTGATCAGGGTTGCCTCTAATGAACAGGTTCAAATATCCAAGGCACTTGATATGGGTGCCGAAGGAATCATTATTCCAGGGATTTTTACCAAAGAAGACGCAGAAAAAGCCGTTAAATATTCAAAATTTTCACCAATAGGCAACAGGGGTGTGAATCCATTTGTACGAGCTAACACGTACGGCGCTGTGGATGGAGCAGATTATGTTGAAATAGCGAATGAGAAAACATCTATAGTTTTGCTTGTAGAGGGGGTAGAGGGAGTAAGAAATTTCAAAGATATTGCACAGGTATCAGGAGTTGATGCCATTACCATTGGGCCATATGATTTGTCTCAGTCATTAGGTCTACCAGGGCAGATTAATCATAGAGAAGTATTAGATGAAGTTGATAAGATGGTGGAGATCGGTCATCAATATGGGATATCATTAGGAATGTTTTTTGTGAATAGCCAAGGTTTAGATGAATGGAAGCAAAAGGGCATTAAAATGTTTTCATTATCTGTTGATACCAAAGTCTTCTATGATGCTTGCTCTAAATTAAAAGAAAGCTTTCAAGACTAAAGATATATGATTTGAAATAAATAATCGAGTTCACGCAAAGAATGGGAGGGTTTTAAGATGAGAAGCCATATAATGCTTAAGGGCGTGGAAAATGCAACTAACAGAATGATGTTTCACTCAATGGGTTTCATTCCTGAAGAAATGGAAAGACCACTAGTAGGAGTGGCAAATGGTTTTAATGAAATGCATGCTGGTAATATCCATCTAAATACGATAACTCAAGCTGTAAAAGATGGGGTGCGTATGGGTGGAGGAACCCCAATGGAGTTTCCAATTATTGGAGCATGTGATGGGTTGGCTCAAAGGCATGTAGGAATGCTGTACCCTTTAGCTAGTAGGGAACATATTGTTGATTCTATAGAAATTATGGTAATGGGTCATGCTTTAGATGCTATGGTGCTAGTAACAAATTGTGATAAAATTAGTCCTGCTGTTTTAATGGCAGCAGCACGCTTAAATATTCCAACTGTAATAGTAAGCGGTGGTCCCATGTATGCGGGTTGCTGGAATGGAAACAAGGTTAGCCTACCTGACGTTTATGAATGTATAGGGCGCGTAAAAAGAGGAGAAATGAGTGAAGAGAAACTTCATGAATTAGAATCTGTAGCTCTTCCTGGGGCAGGCTCTTGTAATTTATTGGGAACAGCCAATACGATGAACATATTAACCGAAGTAATGGGAATGGCTTTGCCAGGCTCAGGAAATGTAATGGCCGTAACTGGCAAAAGAGTAGGACTTGCAAAAATGGCAGGTATGCAAGTAATGGAATTACTGAAAAATAATATAAAGCCACGGGATATAATTACTATGGAAGCTATTGAAAACGCAATCGCAGTAAATATGGCAATAGGGGGTTCAACAAATACTGCTTTGCATCTGCCAGCGATAGCACATAGTGCTGGACTTAAGCTGAATCTAGATAAATTCAATGATTATGCTAACAAGGTTCCTCAAATAGTAAAAATGAAACCAGCTGGAAAGCATTTTCCAGAAGATTTTGATCGAGCAGGTGGTGTAGCTGCCGTTGTAAAACAGTTGATTGAGCTAGGAGTTATTAATGCGAACAGCCTTACTGTAACAGGAAAGACACTTGGAGAAAATGTAGCAAAGGCTAAAGTTGTTGATGCAGATGTTATAAGAACTTGTGATGATCCTTATTCCCATAATGGTGGATTGGTCCACCTTAAAGGAAGCCTAGCTCCAATGGGAGCTATCTGCAAAAGAGGTGGAGTACTACCAGAAATGCTAAGCCATAGAGGACCAGCGAGGTGTTTTAATTCCGAGAGAGAGGCTTTAGATGCCCTGTTTGCAAGTGCTGTTAATCCAGGCGAAGTCATTGTTGTTCGATATGAGGGGCCTAAGGGTGGTCCAGGCATGAGGGAAATGGTTACTGCAACAGCGGCATTATTTGGAATGGGGCTAGAGAAAACAGTAGCTTTAGTTACTGATGGACGTTTCTCAGGTGCAACTAGAGGAGCTGCCATTGGTCATGTATCACCTGAGGCAGCAGAAGGAGGACCTATTGTACTCATCGAAGATGGCGATATAATTAACTTTAATCTTAATGATGGAATAATTGAGTTAGAAGTTTCTCAAGATGTATTAGCTGAAAGAAAGGCAATCTGGGAATCTAAAGAAGCGATAGATGCCAGACGAAAAGCAGGCATATCAAACCATCCTGACATGCCTGAAGACAGCTATTTACTAAGATATGCAAAAATGGTTAGTTCAGCAGCATCAGGAGCGGTTTTAGAAAGATAGGATGGAAAAATAAAATTAAGAAATTATTGCAAGGGTAAATAATTCAAATAGGAGCTGAAAAAAATGATTCCGTGTAGAGTTAGCAAAGTTGAAGAAAATGGCTTTATTAAGATCACAGAAGGTATAGATCGTAAAGCAGTTGTATATGGTAAGGAAACCTTATTATGCGAATTCAAACTAGAAAAAAATGCAGTAATACCTATGCATGAGCATCCACATGAACAGACAGGTTTCTTAGTTTCTGGCAAAGTTTTGTTTACAATTGATGGTAAGGAATATGAAATGAAGGCTGGTGATACTTGGTGTATCCTAGGAAATGTGGAACATAAAGCGAAAGTATTAGAGAATTCCTTTATAATTGAAGTATTTTCACCTGTTCGAGAAGAATTTATTAACAAGTAGAACCAATATTAAACTTTTTAACAAAAACTGCCTTGAAGAGCATATTCTTCAGTTGGGAAAAACCTCCATAGAGGCTATAATGCTTGCACCTTCTGCAGTAGACAGGCAACCCTAGAAATTTGCTTTATTGAACAATTCTAAATTAGCCATAGAATTTTCATAGTTCTATGGCTTTTAATATTGACATTAATATATAACTGTTATATATTATATATAACAGTTATATATGTTAGAACAGGCAAGAAAGGAGACTGCCGTGATAATTAAAATTGACTTACAATCAGATACACCTATCTATACACAGCTAAGAAACACTATTATAGAAGGAATAGTTTCAGGAGATTTAAAACCAGGAGAGCCTTTGCCTTCGGTACGGAATATGGCTTCTGATTTAGGAGTAAATATGCATACAGTTAATAAAGCATATAATTTACTGAAGCAGGATGGTTTTATTCAGATACACAGGCAAAAAGGAGTTGTTATAAACCCTGATGGTATGCCAGAGGTAACTGCAGATTATTTAGAAAATTTACGAGATACATTAAGGCCCATTATTTCCGAAGCCATGTGCAGAGGAATGAATGAAGATGATTTTAAAAATCTTTGTAATGAAATCTTTGAAGTATTAAAGGGCAGAAGGGAGTAAATATATGGAAAACTTAATGGTTATTTTAGTTATGTATAGCACCTATATTATTTTGGGAGCTTTAATAAGTTTTATGCCATACCTTACTAGGAGAACAGAAAGTTTTGGTGTGAGTATTCCTGAAGATATATACTACAGTAAAGAATTAAGAGATATGAGAAAGATATATTCTAAACAGGCTTTTTTGGTATTTATTCCACTTACAGTTATATTTTCAATATTATCATCTAATGCACCAAATCCAGATCAGGCAACATATGTTTTTATGAGTGGCATTGCTATCCTGCTAGGTGCATTGTTTGCTCTTTATTTAAAGTACTATTTTCAGATGAAGAATTTAAAATCTGAACGAAATTGGGTTCAAGACAAGCCTCAAGCAGTTGTAGTAGATACTAGTTTTAGAAATAAAAAAATAGCCTATTCAAACCTGTGGTTCATAATTCCCACGTTTATAATGTTTATTACTCTAATAATGACAATTATATTTTTTGAGCAGATACCTAATAGAATCCCTATTCATTATGGGTTCAATTGGGAACCAACAAATATGATCGAGAAATCCAATAAAACAGTTTTATGGGTACCTGTTCAGCAAATTTTTATGATTGGATTGTTTGTTTTCATTAACAGTATGATATCTAGAGCTAAACAACAGATAAATGCAGCGAATCCGGAAAAATCTCTTATTCAAAATCAAAGCTTTAGACGTAAATGGTCAGGGTTTATCATATTTACAGGGACAATTATGGTTCTAATATTTGCTTTTGTTCAGTTATCATTAATATTTGACATTGATCCAAAAACCCTTACTTTTCTTAATCTGAGTTTTACAGGCTGCATCGTCCTGTATGCTATAGTCCTATCAGTTTTTACAGGGCAGGGTGGCAGCAGAATAAAGGTTGCTAGTGGAAAAGATGCAAAGGAAATTGACAGAGATGATGATATATATTGGAAACTTGGTCAGTTTTATTTTAATCCTAATGACCCTACTATATTTATCGAAAAGCGTTTTGGAATAGGCTGGACTCTTAATTTCGGTAACATAAGGGGTTGGCTGATTATTATCGTCACAATACTTTTAATAATGGGGTTGCGATATTTATTTTCATTCTAAATATACTGGGTTAATATATGTTTAGAGTATAAATAAAAGTGTTTAGCATATAAAAAGTGGAGGTTTAAGTAATGACTTCAAAAAATAGGAGAGCAATAGAGTTTGTAGCTTTGACATATGTTTTTAGCTGGCTCATGATAGCAATTTTTGTGGGATTAGGTGGGCAATGGAATACTTCTATGGCTTTCATAATTGGGATCCTATATATGTTTGTTCCAGCATCAGTCGCAGTATATCTTCAAAGATTTAAATATAAGCAAAGGGTTAAGGAAACATTGGGGATTTCCTTTAAATTGAATAGATGGTTCTTATTTGCCTGGTTAATTTCCCCTGGCATAGCATTTATGACCTTTGGAATCAGTCTATTATTTGGTGGTGTTGAGTACTCACCAAATATGCTGGGTTTGTTCGAAAGGTTCGGAGATTTATTGTCTCCAGAACAAATGGAGGATATGCTTAATCAAATAGAAAACATGCCGATACATCCAATTTGGTTAAGCTTAATTCAAGGTTTAATTGCTGGAGTTACTATTAATGCAATAGCAGGCTTTGGAGAAGAGTTGGGATGGAGGGGGTATTTGTTTAAAGAAGTAAAGCATCTGGGCTTCTGGAAATCTTCCTTTATAATTGGTGTGATTTGGGGTATCTGGCATGCACCCATTATACTATTAGGACATAACTATCCGGAACATCCAGTAGCTGGTATGTTTATGATGACTATATTTGCTGTGCTTATTTCTCCTATTTTCACCTATGTAAGAATAAAATCTGGGTCAGTAATTGCTGCAGCAATAATGCATGGTACCTTTAACGCAGTAAGTGGCCTGGCTATTATGCTACTTGTAGGAGGAAACGACCTGATTGTGGGAGTTACAGGTTTAGCAGGATTTCTAGCCTTAGTGATCATAAATATTCTCTTATTTGGCTATGACAGGTATTTTTCGAAAGAAGCAGTTATGCATAGCGGGGGTCAGGCCTGACAAATTGACATTTTTAAAGAGTTAGCCATAGAATTTAAAAAAATTCAATGGTTTTTAAGATTGACATTAATATATAATATATTACCAAAGCACGGCCATTATTATAGCAGATATCAAGAGTATTAATTGCAGAGGAATTAGTATACGGTAGCTTTCCAAATAATCAGCCTTGAAATACTCATTAGAAACAATAAGACAAAGATGAATAGGCGATACTACATAACCAAACAGCATACCAGAAAGTATTAAAGATAGATAAGTAACATTTTCTGGGCCTACCAAGGGCAAAAAGATTGGATAGACTATAGCTCCACCTACTATGGGATGACCTGCAGCAAAGCCAATTAGTACTGAAGTAACGATTACTATTAACAGTAGGGGCATGTTTGACCTTGTAATCAATTCTGCCAATTGCGGAATGGCTCCTGAATCTTTTACGAATTCACCAAAAAGAAAAATAGTATATACTGACAAGCCTAATTTCCAGTTAATACCTTTAATGAAAAACTCACTAATATTCGCAAGTTTTAGGATTTTCTCTGATTTGTAGTCAAAAAATATGCTAAGCAAGATGGCTATTACAAGTGTGATTACAAAGCTAACTTCGAATACTAGTGCTAATACTATGGCCACAACTAAAGGTAATCCAGAAAAAATAAATTGTTTAAAAGCTTTATTGTAAGGCATATTGTCAGATTGTAAAGTAATGTTTTCTATATCTTCCGCATTTAATGGCCAAAAATGTATCATTATTAAATAGGATACAATTAAACTTACTGCTACTGGTACAAGGTGAAATTTCATAATTGGCAAGAAACCCAATGTGCTTAGGTCTGCTACTACAATAAGTAAAGGTGATAGAGGATTAAAGAATACTGCAATGTGTCTAAAAAATATATTTACACCTGACTTATAACCTGAAGACATTTTAACTTTATCGCCTAGTTTATCAATAAAAGGTACTGACATTACTGCACCGCCTGGGACGGCCAGAAGTCCCACCAGGGCCGGTATTACGGAAATAAGGACATGAATATTTTTAATTAGGTTGATTAATGACTCTAATAGTTTATCTAGTAAAAGTGTTTTATACATTATTGAACTAAAAAGGGTTATTAACAAAACTATGATTACAAGGGATATTGTATCAATATTAATGGTTACTTCCATAATTATCGAAATAATAGTATTCATTGACATTGATGAAAAAAATGCAATAAGTATGTTACCAAAGAGTAAGGCATAAATAACCTGATGCCATTTAGATGTTATTATAACAATTGCTAGTAAAGCAATGAATAAGCCTATTAATTCCAAAGAAATTACTCCCTTTATTCTAAACTATATACTGCAAGGAATAAACAAAAGGGGCCACAGCCCCTTAAAAAATAACTTTATGAAACTTTCTATATTTTTGTTAGAAAATCCTTCTTTCAACCTCTAACTAACAAGGGGGTGGTTATAACTATTTGCTTGCAACTTGGATCATCCATTCTGTAAGCAGAATTAGTCCAAGAACAAGCTAGTTCACACCTTCTGCAACCCCTACATTTTAGGAAAGCATCTTCTTTTTTAGTACAAAAAAGTATAAGTATTTTATATATTACCCTAACAAATTGTACACAATAGAATTAAGTTACTAACATCTGGGAAAAGAGGTCTATTATGATTGAACCATGCATTCTTGAGATGGAATTAAGCAATTGGCTGGAGGAAATCAGGCCAATTGCACAACAAGGTGAAGTGGCTACATATATCCCTGCTTTAGCCATGGCCAATCCAAATGATCTGGGAGTAGCTATTGTTGATCTAAAAGGCAGAGAAATTACAGCTGGTGAGTGGCAGACTCCATTTACCTTACAGAGCATTTCAAAAATACTTGGTTTAATAATAGTTCTTATAGAACAGGATTTCGATTTCGTTCTTTCAAAAGTTGATATGGAACCTACTGGGGATCCATTTAATTCTATAGCGAGGCTAGAAACAGTAAAACCTGGAATACCTTTTAACCCACTAATTAATGCTGGAGCAATTACAGTCTGTTCCTTAATAAATGGGAAAAACGTTGATGAAAGATTAAACAAAATCTTAAATTTAATATATAATTGTACTGGAAAATTGCCGAAAATTAACCACCAAGTACTATTATCTGAATGGGAAACTGGTTATCGCAATAGGTCTCTAGCATATTTTTTAAAAGATGTTGGAATGTTAGAGGCTGATCTCGAGGAGACTCTAGAGTTGTACTTTAAACAGTGTTCCATTGAATTACATTGTCTTGATTTAGCTTGGATTGGAGCAATTATTGCAAATAATGGTCTTCACCCAACTAAAAACCTACAAATAGTTCCAACTGAATATACACGTATCATAAAATCTCTAATGTTTACATGTGGTATGTACAACGCATCGGGAAAATTTGCTGTATCAGTTGGTATTCCTTCAAAAAGTGGAGTAAGTGGAGGGGTTTTATCAGCATTTACCTCTTCTAAGAACACAATATTCGCAGACGGATGTGGGATAGGGGTTTATGGACCCTCATTAGATGAATATGGTAATAGTATAGCGGGAATTCAACTTCTTAAAAGAATTTCTAGCAATTGGCAATTACATGCCTTTTAAGACAAAAACACCTCAACATAAACAGGATTCTTGAACTCAGGTGGAGTTTTGACTCCATCTGAGTTTTAGAAACCGTTATCCAGGGACGTAGCGCCACTTATCTCCTACTTGCGACCGTATTTCTAGCATTGTGATTTTGCAATGCGTAGAAATACTAGTGCAAGGCTAGAAGATAGGAGTCTTGGAGTGAAACTCGTCAACTTGTTGACATAGCTGAACCCATGCAAGGCTAGTGGCGATTGTCATCGGATAAATAAATGTTAAGGTGCTTTTATCAGTATAATTATTTCACTTCTGTTTTTGGTCTTACAAGCAAGGAAATTGCCCAAATACCAGCAACACCGACTAGGGTATAGATAATTCTGCTTATGATAGCATCTTGGCCACCAAAAATTGTGGCTACAAGATCAAGGCCTAATACACCCACTAATAACCAATTTAGGGCACCAATAATTACTAAAATAAGAGCTATTCTATCTAGTGACATTTAGTAAATACCTCCTTTCATATGATGACCTGTAAATGCTCAACAGGTTACACTTATAATATCTCCAAAAAATAGAAAAATATTCTTATATTCTAATTTATTTCCAAGTAGTATTAATAAAAAGTTTGACAGGACAATGGTCTATTGCATAAAATAGATGTAACTTAAGAGATAAATGGTCAGATTTATTAGATAAATCGGGCGTTAAGCAGCAGGTGTACCTGCGGGACCTTTCCTGCGGGTATTTTTATTTTTTTGTAGTCTGAAATGGAGGTTTTGGAGTGGAACCTAGCCACATTTGTGGAGATGAAAAAAATAAATATGGAGAGAAAGTTTCTCTTCATATCTTAGTACTTAATGTTTTCCTATCCATTATTAAATTTATAGCTGGCATATTTGGTAATAGTGTTGCACTAATAGCAGATTCTTTTCATTCTCTATCAGATGTACTTACTACAATCTGTGTTATAATTTGTTTACGTATTTCAAGACAACCTCCTGATAGGGAACATCCATATGGACATGGGAAGGTAGAATCCATTGCTGCAAAAATTATTTCATTAGTTTTAATAGTAGTGGGTGCACTTATGTTGGTTGCTGCTATCAAGAGAGTATTAAGTGGCACTTTGTTAATTCCTGCCGGGATTACTATTTGGGCAGCAGTTTTGTCCATAGTAGTAAAGGAGTTTTCATACAGATATACCGTCTCTGCAGCAAACAAAATTCAAAGTACTATTTTAGCGGCCGATGCATGGCATCATAGGACAGATGCTTTGAGTTCTATTGCTGTTTTATTTGGCATAGTAGGAGCACGAATTGGCTATCCTGTATTAGATCCTATTATGGCAGGTGTTGTTTCCATCTTTATAATCTGGGCAGGATTTAAGTTACTACGTGAATCTATTGATGAACTGATGGATACAATCCCAGATAAAAAAATACCTCAAAGGATCACCGAATTATCTAAAGAGGTGCCAGGAGTTAAAGCTGTTAGAAATATTAAAATTAGAAAGTACGGCATCTTTTTGGTAGTAGATTGTGTTATTGTTGTTAACCCTCATATTACAGTAAACGATGGACACAACCTTGCGACCCTTGCTGAAGAAAAGATAATGGAAGCTAATGATAACATAAAAGAAGTATTTATCCATGTTAGTCCCAATGAAGAGGAATATAATATACAAGATTGATCTACTAGAGCAACTTGGATTGTGAGGTTAATAGTATGGAATTAATAATAATTGTCATGCTGATGGTGTTAATATTAATAGCTCTATACTTTGTTTTCAAGAAAGGTAATGAAAATGCAAAAGTTTTAGATCTTGTTGTAAAGAATCATTTGGAAGGCTTTCGCAGAGAAATAGAAGGATCTATACAGGCTTCAAAAAATGAGATGACAGACGCTCGAGTTGATCTAAACAGGCAGGCTACGGACACCTTGAAGTTTCTTGTTGAAATGCAATCCACTATAGAGAAAGTTATTTCTCAACAAGAGGAAGCAAATAAACTGGGCCAATCTTTGAAAGATGTTCTGGCAATGCCTAAATTAAGGGGAAACTATGGGGAGATAATTCTTGAGGATTTGTTAGAAAAAATTCTTCCATGTGGGATGTGGGAAAGACAGTATAAGATTTCTGATGGATGTGTAGTAGATGTAGTAGTGAAATACAAGGATTTGTTAGTTCCTATAGATGCCAAGTTTCCCAGAGACAACTATTTAAAATATCTTGAATGTGACCAAAAGCAGGACAAGGACCAGTATTGGAAATTATTTGAGAGAGACTTGCTAAACCAAATTAAAGAAACAGCAAAATACGTTCAACCAGAGCATGGGACAGCAGATTTTGCCTTGATGTTTATTCCTTCAGAGGCTGTTTATTATGAGACTATAGCAGATAAGAACTTTTATGGACAGACATCTAGAATTGCCGAAGCTTTAGAAAAACAAAAGGTTATTGCTGTTAGCCCTAAAAATTTCTATGCTTTTTTACAAATAGTCTTAACAAGCATGAGAAACTTGGAAGTTTTAAACCATGCCAGGGAAGTGCAAAAAAAATTAGCTAAACTACAAAAGAAATATGGACATTTTTATAGTAATTATGAAAAGATTGGTCTGGAATTAAGTAAGGCCTTTGAGGCATATAAGATAGGTGATAGGCACATTGGTCTTTATAAAAAGGAACTAGATGAGATACTTGAGATTGAAGAGGTAGAAAATGAGAACGTTAGTTAAAATTCATCCATAATGTCATAATACTCTTATCAAAGATAGTCACGGGAGGCAAGAGATGATAGATGTAAATAAGGAAGAACTAGTACAGTTATGCAAGAAAATCATATCCATTCCTAGTGAAACAGGAAATGAAGGGCAATTAGTTGAATTTATAGCATCTCAAATGAATAACTGGGGTTTTGATAATGTAGAAGTTGATAAATATGGTAGTATTGTTGGCATGATTAGAGGTACTTGTGGTGGAAAATCAGTATTACTTGATGCACATCTCGATACAGTAGGAGTATCAGATATAGATAAGTGGAAACAGAGTCCATTTTCTCCATGGGTTCAAGATGGCAAGATTTATGGTCGAGGAGCAGCTGACATGAAAGGCTCATTAGCAGCTATGATTATGGCTGGTAAATATTTGGTAGAGAAAAGGCCTGTAGGGGACATATATATTGTAGGTACAGTTGCTGAGGAACCTGCTGAAGGAATTTCTCTAATCCCTGTATTGGAAAAGTATTTACCTACATATGTGGTGATAGGAGAGGCAACTTCCTTAAGAATCAATATAGGGCAACGGGGGAGAGGGGAAGTTACTATTGAGACTTTTGGTAAATCAGCCCACTCGTCTAACCCACAATCAGGACAGAATGCTGTATATATGATGCTAGATGCAGTTGATAAGATAAAGGGCATGAGTCCAAATGAAGATAAACTATTAGGAAAGGCTATAATGGAATTAACTGATATTGTATCTAGCCCTTATCCAGGTTTGTCAGTAATTCCGAACTACTGCAAAGCAACCTATGATCGTAGACTATTAGTAGGCGATTCAAGTGAAACTATAATTAAGGAAGTTTCAAATTGGATAAATAGTGAAGAATCCAATAAACTTAAAGTAAGTATTGCAGAAACTGATATATTAACCTATAAAGGTGAAAGACTACAAGCACCAAAGTTTGCCCCAGCATGGAAGACTAGCCTAGAAAGCTCACTAGTAAAGGATGCCATTAGAGCTATTCAGAGTGTAGGAATAAAACCTGAACTAGGTGCCTATTCATTTTGTACAAATGGAAGTGGTTCAGCAGGAATAATGTCCATACCTACCATTGGTTTTGGCCCTGGGAACGAAAGCGAGGCTCATATTGCAAATGAGTGGGTAGAAATTGATGATTTAGTACAAGCTGCGCGGGGTTATTACAGTTTAGGAATAAACTTAACTATGTAGTGAACTCGTTCAGCCAAAGCTGAACATCGGGGAATCAGATGGAGACTTTACTCCACCTGAGTTAGAGCCCACTTACAGATTGGGGACATTTCTGGTTCTACTCACAGGTGTGTCCCATTTCCTTAAGAGGGGTCTTAATCCATATAGAATATTTTGGATAAAGGAGAAGCTATGAAATTAGCAATATTTGATTTTGATGGTACATTATTTCCATTTGAAACCTTTCCATATTTATATTCGCAGTGGAAAGAGCAAAAGAAATCCCACCTCAAATATATTAATGGTATGCTTTCATTTATGCCTGTTTACCTCTTATATAAAGCAAAGCTTGTTTCATCAGAAAAAATGAGAAGAAAGGCAGTTTTTGCATTGGCTAGCCTTTTTAATGGTATGGACATGAAGCAGGTAGATGCATTTTTTAATGAAGCATATGCCAATATGAAGAAACGTATAGATAGTAAGATGGTCAAGGAAATCAAAAAATGCCAAGAAGAGGGCTTTCACCTTGTCTTGCTGTCGGGAGCATTAAAGCCTATACTAGATAGGGTGGCCGAAGAGTATAATTTTAATGATGTTATTGGTACAGAACTGACTATGAGGGGAAATACGCCATTTTTTTATAAAAATTTTCAGTACATACAGGGAGAAGAAAAAGCAATAACTGTAGTTAAAAAATATAGAGACTATGAGGTAGACTGGAAAAATAGTCGTGCATATGCTGATAGCTTCTCAGACCTAGCTATTATGGAGTTAGCGGGAGAACCAGTTGCTGTCAGACCAGATAAAATTCTTTTGGAAGTTGCGAAAGAACGGAAATGGAAGATAATTTCCTAGTCCTTCTAATTGATTTTGGAGGACTTTTTTTATATCTATTTGCGCAATTATTTAATAAGCAAGAAAGTTACATTCATAGTTTGAGAGAAATGGTGCGGGGAAGTCCATATGTTTAAAAGTCATAAATAGGATTTTTGTTTAGTTGGAAATTGTAATCGAATTTTGAAGGAATATATCACATACTGTAGAAAATATAATCACTACGGTTCAGAGGAGAAGACGAATGAAATTATTATTAAAGGGTGGGTTGGTTGTACTTGAGGAAAGAACTGTTTTAAAAGATATGCTTATTTCTAAAGGAGTAATACAAAGTATTAAAAGCAATTTGCAAGCTGATTTAGATACACATATTATTGATTGCACAAATAAAATAATTCTACCAGGTGTAATTGATTCACATGTTCACTTTAATATGCCTTGTGGGATAAATGATCGAACAATAGATGACTTTTATAGTGGGAGTCTTTCAGCAGCGTGTGGAGGTGTTACAACTGTGGTAGATTATGTTGAGCCATTAGATAATCAACCTCCTCAAAAAGCAGTAGACAATCGCATGATAGAAGCAAAAGATATATGTATTGACTATGCTTTACATTATGTCATAAGACAGTGGAATGAATTATTTTTAAAAGAACTTGAGGAAGTAATTAACTCAGGAATTAATAGTTTAAAAGTTTTTACAGCTTATGAGGATATGATGCTCTCATATAATGAAATAAATGATCTTTTAGAATGGAGTAAGAGGAATAATATTCTGGTATCATTTCATGCAGAAGAGGAAGGGATAATAGTTGATAAAAAGAGGGAATTACTAGAAACTAGTAGGACTGATTCAACTTTTCATGCCATAAGTAGACCAGTAGAAGCCGAAGTTGAAGCGGTTAGAAAAATTATAGATATTTCATCGAGGGTTGATACGCCAGTATACTTTGTGCATATATCATCATCTGAAGCTGCAGAAGAAATTCGAGAGGCACAAAGGAAAGGTCTTAAAATTTTAGCTGAAACCTGTCCACATTATTTATTTCTAA
This sequence comes from Desulfitibacter sp. BRH_c19, assembly GCA_001515945.1. Taxonomy (NCBI): domain Bacteria; kingdom Bacillati; phylum Bacillota; class Clostridia; order Neomoorellales; family Desulfitibacteraceae; genus Desulfitibacter; species Desulfitibacter sp. BRH_c19. Next base: position 163,968 of record LOER01000034.1, on the reverse strand, counting down.
ATTCTGAGAAGTATTTAAATAGTGACAATCCTCAAATGTTTATTATGTGTCCGCCTTTAAGAGAAGAAAGACAGAGACTTGAACTATGTAGGGCAATAAAGGAGGATGTCTTTTCTGTTATAGCAACCGATCATTGTGCATTTACTAAAAGTCAGAAAGTGAGAAGCCTTAAGTTTTTCGAAGTACTGCCAGGAATACCAGGTGTAGAAACTCTATTACCTCTTATGTACAATTTGGTTGCTTCTGGGGAAATGGATATTAATAAACTGAGCAAACTTTTGTCTACCAATCCTGCAAAAATATTTGGATTATATCCACGTAAAGGTGTGATAGAAGAAGGTAGTGATGCGGATATAGTCATATTCAATCCGAATAAAAGGAGAGCATTAAGAGCAAAAGATTTACACTCTAAGGCAGAGTATACACCTTTTGAGGGTATCATCCTCCAAGGATATCCTGAAACAACAATACTTAGAGGAGAAATAATATATGACAATGAGAAATTTCTCGGCAAGAAGGGCTACGGTAAATTTGTACCTGGAACAAAATAGGGTAATTTTTAGTGAATTAGCATCCAATGGATGCTTTTTTATTTTTTTATAACATTTATAAGTATAGTGAGACTAAATTTTTCTTAAAAAAATAGCCTAACACTAAATATATTTTGAAAATATAGAAGGAATTTTTAGAATTCTATAGAATAAATTACAATAAAGATTTAGTACTCATGTATTTTTAGGCAAAAAATTTAGTATTAGTATTTCAGAATGCACAAGAAGCAATAAATAATTTAAAAAAGGTGATAAAGTGATAGGAAAAAAGATTAGAGAAAAAAGACAAGAACTTAACATGAGCTTGAAAGACTTAGAGGAAAAGACAAACCTTACACGAGGTTTTATCAGCCAGGTAGAACGCGACATAGCAGAGCCTTCAATATCATCTCTAAGAAAGATAGCTGAGGCGCTTAATGTTCCAATATTCTATTTTCTCATGGATAACCAATCTCATGACCCAGTAGTAAGAAAAAATACAAGAAGAGTGCTAAATGTTCAAGATTCTGACTTAAGCCTTGAAATGTTATGTCCAGAGTTAAATAGAAATATTCAGATGGTAATAGGACGTTTAAAACCTGGGTCTTCTGATTGTGATGAACCTTTAGTTCATTTAGGGGAAGAAATAATATTGGTAATGGAAGGAAAAATGCAAATCACCCTTGGGGATTCAGATTATACATTAGAAGAGGGGGATAGTGTTTATTGTCATGACCATCTACCGCATAAGATTTGGAATGTCGGGGAATTAGACTTGGTCTATGTATCAGCTATAGCAAACGTCTCATTACTACCGTAGATTATTGTATTTGTGAGGAGGGTTAATCTTTAAAATAAAAATTACCTATTTTAAAGATAAACTCCTAGAAAATGATCATGTCTATTTTTGGCTATCAATTATAGGAGGTTAAGAACTTATTCTAGAGAGGAGAGTGACATATGACAGATTATAAAGATTTGGCTCAAAAGGTTAACGAACAGGTGGAAAACTACTCGGAAGAATTGGTAGACTTTTTAAGAAATTTCATAGCAGCAGAAAGTGTAACAGGAAACGAAGCGCAGGCAGCAAGGCTCTTAGCAGAAGAAATGAGAAGAATAGGCTTTGATGAAGTTTCAGTAGATCAAATAGGTAATGTAGTAGGTAGAGTAGGAAGTGGAAAAACTGTAATCCTCTATGATGCACATATGGATACAGTAGGACCTGGAGATCCAGCTGTATGGGGGTTTGATCCAATAAAAGGAAAACATGAAGATGGGTATATTTACGGCAGAGGAGCTTGTGATGATAAAGGTCCTCTAGCTGCAATGGTTTACGCAGGAAGAGCAATTAAGGACCTCGGCCTAGACAAAGAAGACTTCACCTTATACGTAGTAGGAATAACTGGTGAAGAAGAATGTGAAGGCTTGGCTGTAGCTCATTTAATTGAAACAGAAGGAATAAAACCAGACTATGTAGTTATAGGAGAAGCAAGTGAGCTAAGAATATGTCGAGGACATAGGGGTAGAGCGCTCTATCAAATTACTGTTCCTGGAAGAGCAGGACATGCAAGTGCTCCTCACCTATCTGATAACTCACTATATAAGGCCGCTAGAATTGTGTCAAAAATAGAAGACCTTAATGAACAGCTTATGGAAGATTCCTTTTTAGGAAAAGGCACCATAGCAGCAACCAAAGTAGAAGTTAAAAGTAATTCAATAAACACCATTCCAGGAGAAACAGTAGTGTTTATAGATAGAAGATTGACAGCAGGTGAAACCAATGATTTGGCCTTACAGCAACTAGAAGAAATTGCTAATCCATATGAAGGCAAGGTTGAATTAATGTATTTTGATAGCCCAAGCTATACAGGCTATGTTAAAGAGGCCGAAGAGTTTTTCCCGGCCTGGGTATTAGAAGAGGAGCATTCTTTAATTCAGTCTGGAGCACAGGCTTTCGAAGCACTTTTTAACGAAAAAGCAGTAATTGATAAGTGGGGCTTTAGCACAGATGGAACCTATACAATGGGAAGAGCAGGTATCCCTACCCTAGGCTTTGGGCCAGGCGAAGGAGTTTTATGCCACTGTGAAGGCGAGCGGATATCAGTATCTGATTTAAAGAAAGCATCAGCTTTTTATACATTACTACCAAAAATGATTACAAAAAACTAGGAGGTTACTTATTATGGCATCAACACAATTAAAATTAAAGCACTTTATCAATGAGCAGGATTGGACAAACGAAGAACTAGAAACAGTTATGGACCTAGCAGCTGAACTAAAAAGACAGTCAGGACTAGAAATACCTCATGAGATTTGCAAAAACAAAACATTATTCATGCTATTTTTTGAAGAGTCCACAAGAACTAGAAATGCCTTTGAGTGTGGAATTACACAACTAGGAGGACATGCCAACTACTTAACTCCAAAAGCTACCCAAATTGATCATGGTGAAGGGCCAAAGGATACTGTAAATGTTTTGGGCCGCTATGGTCATGCAATGGGCATAAGAAATACCCTTGTAGGTGGACATGAGTATATGAAAGAGATGGCAAAGCATGCAAAAATTCCTGTTTACAATATGCAATGTGATATTTACCACCCTACTCAAGCCTTAGCTGATTTATTTACAATTAGAGAAAAGTATGGCAAGAATTTAAAAGGACGCAAGTTTGTAATTTCATGGACATACGGCCCTGGATATATTAGACCTTTGTCAATGGCTCAATCTCTAGTTACCTTGATGCCAAGATTTGGAATGGATGTAACTCTAGCACATCCTCCTGAATTTGGTTTACTTCCTGAAGTAATGAAGCAAGCTGAAGAAAATGCAAAGAATGCAGGAGCGAAATTCGAAGTGGTTCACAGTATGGAAGAAGCATGTAAAGATGCAGATATTATTTATGCTAAAAGCTGGGGACCAATAATGCATACAGAAGATGAACAAGAAGGCTTGGCTATCATTGACAAATATAAGGACAAAGGTTGGGTCTGTGACCAAAGAAAATTTGATGTAGCAAAGCATGATTCTATTTATATGCATTGTATGCCAGCAGATAGAGGAATTGAAGTTACTGACGAAGTAATTGATGGGCCACATTCGGTAATATATGATGAGGCAGAAAATAGATTACATGTACAAAAAGCCTTAATGGCATTAACTATGAGATAGAAGTTTTAAAAACTTTTTCAGTAATCCATTGGGAGGAAGGAATGGATAAAAATGAGTGAAATTCAAAAACAAATAGATCTTAGTACGCAGATAGCTGGTGTAAAACTCAAAAGCCCATTTGTGTTAGCTTCGGGACCTCTTTCGTTTGATGCTGAAGGAATGATTAGGGCATATAGGGCTGGGGCAGGGGCTTGTGTTACAAAGACATTAAGAGATAACGCTGCTATTAATCCTGTGCCTCACATAGGGTCATTCGGAAGAGACACTTTAATAAATTGTGAAAAATGGTCTGATTTTGATGCAGACATTTGGATTGAAAAGGAAATACCTAAAGCTAAAAAAGAAGGTGTTGTGGTAATAGGGAGCATTGGCCATACGCCAGAGGAAGCTAAAAACTTGGTAAAAGCCGTTGCAGATGCTGGTGCAGATATGATTGAATTAGTATCTTATTCAGAAGATACAATGATTCCCATGGTAGATATTGCCTGTAGGAATGCAAACATTCCCATCATATGTAAGATGAGCCCAAACTGGCCTGATCCAGCTAGTACAGCAGTCAAATGTTTAGAGGCTGGTGCTCAGGCAATTTCTGCAATAGACTCAATTGGACCTACATTAAAAATTGACATCTATAATGCTCGGCCAGAGATGAATAGTGAAGATGGTTATGGATGGATGTCTGGTTCAGCTATTCGTCCAATTGCTATTAGAATAGTTTCTGAAATAGCAAGGAAGGATTGTAAAGAACTGATAGGTATTGGTGGGGTTACTAAAGCAGAAGAAGCCGTAGAAATGCTGATGGCGGGAGCCGGAGCTGTTGGTGTTTGCTCGATTGCTATGCTAAAAGGTATTGGGGTCTTTGAAAAGCTCAACAAGAATTTATCTAAGTTATTAGCTGAGTTGGGCTACTCATCCATTGAAGCGGTTAAAGGGGCAGCGTTACCAAATTTTCCTAAAAAAGAAATAATAGGGACCCTTGATTTTAAATTTGATGAAAGCCTTTGTACAAAATGTAAAAAGTGTGAAATTGTCTGCTGCTACCTAGCTCGAAAACTAGAATTTCCACAAATGAAGTTGGATGAAGACTTATGTCGCTATTGTGGTTTGTGCATATCTACCTGCCCTACTGGGGCTCTGAAAGGGAAGGTATCTGTTTAATTATAATTAAATACATTTTCTTTATATTTCACAGGAAACAAGGTAAGATAACCATAGTATAAAACATCTTGCTTTGTTTCCTGTTAGTTATTAATTCGAAGGGGGTGACTTTGTGTCACAAACTATTATTCTTGGAAGATATATTTTAATAAACTCTGAGGAAGGCATAATGGAAAATTGGGGAGTTTGCATAGAAGCGAATTTAATAAGCAGGGTAGGTTCCCATGAGGATTTAAAAAGAGAGTATCCGAAAGCAGCTATTATAGATGCTACCGATAAAATAATTGCGCCTGGTTTTATAAATGGACACATGCATATGTATGGAATTTTGTCTCATGGTATAACTGTGGATGCAGCACCAACAGAATTCACTAGTTTTTTAGAAGATTTTTGGTGGCCATATGTAGAAGATCAATTAGACCATGAAATGGTAAAAGCATCAACAGAAATGGCATGTGTAGAGATGATCAAGTCTGGCATAACCACATTTTATGACTGTTTAGAAGGACCAAACTCAATACCAGGGGCTTTAAAGGTTTCAGCTCAAGTGGTAGAAGAGGCTGGTATGCGTGGAATTCTATCATTTGAGGCTTGCGAGAGAGTTGATGAGAGCAATGCTGAGCTCGGTCTCCAGGAGAATGTTGACTTTATTGAGTGGGCAAAAAAGAATTATAAGCTTGTTGCAGGAATGATGTGCATACATACAACTTTTACATGTTCTAAAGACTTTATTAAAAGGGCAAAGCAGTTATCCCAAAAGGTTGGAAGTAAAATTCATATGCACTTGTCAGAAAGTGTATATGAACCTGAATACTCTATGGATAAATACGGGAAAAGGCCAGTAGATATTTATAGTGAGTTAGATTATTTGGATGAAGATGTAGTTGCTTCTCAATGTGTACAGTTAAATAATGTTGAGGTCGAAATTCTAGCTAAAGCAGGTACAAAAGCGGTACACATGCCATTGAGTAACTGTGAAGTTGGGGGTGGTGTTGCACCCATTCCTGATATGCTTGAAAAGGGAATACTAGTAGGATTAGGAACAGATGGTTATATAAATGATTTTTTTGAAGTGATGAGAGGAGCATTTTTGATTCATAAAGCTTATAGGCAAGATCCTCAGGTGATGCCTTCAAGTTTAGTATATAAGATGGCAACTTCAATGGGTGCAAATGTATTAGGCTTTAAAAAATTGGGAGAAATTAAGCAAGGCTACTTAGCTGACCTAATAACAATAGATGCATCTTTACCTACTCCATTAAATAGTGAAAACATATATGACCAGCTTGTATTATTTAAGTCATCGATAGATGTAAAAGATGTAATGATTAATGGCAAATGGATTATGCAAAATAGAGAAATACTTTCAATTAATGAGAAGCAAGCTATAGATAAATGCCAAAAGGCAGCAAAAAAAATGTGGAATAAGCATCAATAATTTGCAAACGTGTGCAGGAATTTGATCTTATCTATAGAATTAAATAAAAAAGGCTTCGTTAATAAAGAGTGGTTTTAATAGTTAATCAAGCTATTTAAAGTACTAGGAGGTCCATTGATGCCTAACTCTTCATCAAAAAAAACAACTGACAAACCAGCCACCTTGAAAGATGTGGCAGAGCTTGCAGGAGTTACACATTCTACAGTATCTAGAGTGATAAACCATCCTGAGATAGTAAATCCCAAAACAAGGGAAAAAATATGGCAATGTATTAGAGACTTAGATTATCAACCTAATCCATTTGCACGTGGACTTCAGACATCCTTAAGCGGGATGATTGCTTTAGTGGTGCCAAGTATAACTAACTTAGCATTTGCAAATTTTGCTCGTGGTGTTCAAAGTTGCTTGGAGCAAAATGAATCATACGGTTTAACTATTGCAAGTTCTGATGAAAATTGTGCCAAGGAACAATCTATCTGTTTAATGCTACGGCAGCATTGGGTAGACGGAGTAATATTTGTTAGTTCTGCTGGCGGGATACCACCTATTGAGTTGTTACCTCAAAAAATGGCTAAGGTTTTAGTAGAACGAAGCTGCAAATCTGAGGATATTGACACTTACCAACTAGATCTGGATGAAGGTGTAAAAAAAGCATGTGAGCATTTATATGGCTTAGGTCACAGCAAGATCGCAATTATATTGGGAGATTCCATGAGTATTACTAGTAAAGAGCGACTAAAATCATTTAAAAAGGCATTGAATGTATTAGAACTGTCCTACAGAAATGAATATATCGAAAAAGGCATGTGGACATCTTGGGATGCAAAGGCTGCAATGATTAGATTATTGCATTTAGAAGATCCTCCTACTGCTGTTTTTGCTATTACAGATACAATGGCAATGGGGGCTATTGCAGGGGCTGCTGAACTTGGACTTAATGTCCCAATGGACGTTTCTATTATTGGTTTTAACAATGAGCTAGGAAGTGCTGAGTATAATCCGCCGCTAACCACTTTGGATACTTCCTCCTTTGAAATGGGTAGAGATGCAGCAGAAACTTTACTTAGGAGAGTTGGAGAACCTGGGAGACCATCGGTTGAGATAATGTATTCCACTAAGCTACTTATTAGAGCTTCCACGGCACCCCCTAAAAAGCTCTAATAAGTGTGTAAAATACTTAGAAATTTTTTAATTTTTTTGCACACGTTAGCAGGAATATTGATGCAGAATGGAGAATACTGAAAATTAAATATACATTGAATTTTAAAAATATCATTATTTATATTTACAGCTTATTTATATGTTCATTTATTTTTATGTATTTTGCATAGAATTAATTGCAAAGAAAAATGAACACGTTAACACATGGAGGTGAGATATGGTCGTTATTGATGGTTATAAATTGATTAGAAAATAATAATAGAAGGAGTGAATTACATTGTCAAACTTATTATTGAAAATTTCTGATGCTGTTAGATATGGCAACAAGGATGAGATTGAAAAGTTGGCGGAAGAGGTAATTGCAAATAATATTAATCCAATTGATGCAATTCAAAAAGGTGGAGTAGCAGGACTGGATAGACTTGGTGTGGCATTTGAAGAGTTAGAGGCATTTTTGCCTGAATTAATGATAGGCGGAGAAACAATGAAGGTATTAATTGATAAGCTTGCTCCTTATATGAAAAATGAAAAGAGTGCCTTTACTGGCAAGGTAGTAATTGGAACTTGTAAGGGAGATCTTCACGATATAGGGAAAAACCTTGTGGGAACAACATTATCAGTTAACGGTTTTAATGTTGTTGATCTAGGTGTGGATGTTAGCACTAATAAGTTCATTGAATTGGCAACTCAACATGAAGCAGATATAATTGCAATGTCATCTTTATTAACCACATCAGCTTATTACATGGAAGATTTAGCTAACAGATTAGAAAAAGAAAATTTAAAATCAAAGTTTAAGGTAATAGTTGGTGGGGGACCCATTGATCCTAATTGGGCGAAAACCATCGGTGTGGATGCGTATGCTAGAACAGCAGTTGGTGCAGTTAAGACACTTAAAGAATTGATGAAGCTTGATAAGGTTTCAGAAACTATAATTGGTGATTAAAATTTGGAGGTGACAAAATGACAAGTTCTGCTAAAGCAATTAAAACGTTAGATAAGGCAAGAATTGGTGAAAGATGTACGGAAAAACAATGGGATTATGAAATAGTTCCAAAGACAATAGCGGAAATAGTGAAAAAATACAAGTTAGAGAAAACATGTGATATAAACAACCCAGTTAATACAGATATGGAATTAGCAGACAGATTTTATCAAGCGGGCTTTGAAGCAGCTACAAGACTTGGTTTGTTATGTACTGATACTGAGACAATTATAAAAGTAAGCGAAGAAGAATTATTAGTAAGTCTCAAAAATGTTCCATCCTATTTGACAGTAGGAGAAGGGGATGAAAAATGTACAATCGCTACTAGAACTCCGAGTGACGGCAATCCCCCAAAATATGGAGGACCCCTATCAATTCAAATGAACGAAGAATACTATGTACCAGTTGCTCAAGGAATACTAAGCAGTAGGTTAATTGATATTCATGAAGGGCCCTCACTTGATACTGTAATGGGATCACCTTTATTAGCTAACAGCCCATACGAAACATTTGCTGGATTTTATGAAGCTCGTTTAAGAAAGGAAGCTCAATGGAGAGCTGGAAGAGTTGGCATTGGCAATATGCTTATAGCTAGTAGCAGCACGGAGTATGGAAATTTAGCAGCTTTTGGTATTTTTAACAAGCCACAAATTTCTTTATGTTTAATACCTTCGGCATTAAAAACTAATTACCCGACACTGCATAAAGTAGTTCAAACCCTTGAGTTTGGGGGATATGTAGAGTCTGGTTCACCAACAATGATAGGTGGCTATACTGGAGGTCCAGAAGGCTGTGCAGTAGGTTCTATTGCAACGGATTTACTGCAGTCTCCTGTACACTTTGCACATATGTCGGGAGCTCCAACTTACGATTTAAGGTACGCAGGAAACTGTGGACGTCATGCACTATGGTCACAAACCATTGCATCACAAGCTACTTCTAGAAATACTAACATAGTTATGCTTAAAACAATCAACCAGGTTTCTGGACCTTGCACAGAAATGTTTTTCTATGAGAGTTTAGCTGGTTTTGTAGCAGCTTCCGTTTCTGGCCTGGAATTTACAATTGGTCCAAGATCAGGCGGTGGAAAATATAAGAACCATTTAACTCCTTTTGAAGCGTGGTATACTTCAGCAGTATTTAAAGGTGCTTCTGGATTAAGTGCAGAAAAAGCTAATGAAATCATTAAGGAAGTGTTACCAAAGTTTGAAAATGAACTTCGTAACCCTCCAAAAGGCAAGAGCTTCCCTGAATGCTTTAATGTACAGACACTAGAACCATCAAAAGAATACTTAGATATGTATTTAAAAATGAGAAAATATGCTGAGGACCTTGGAGTACCAATGCCATCGGATGGAGTTGTATCTTAACATCTACGTTAGTTAACCTCTTTAAATTTCTATATGATTAAGAGTAGCCTTTGTAAGTGGGGGAACCAAACCCCCACTTAATTTTAAATATAGGCACTTTAAATACTTCTAACTACATGGAGGTGAAGATATGCCAATAATTGGTGAAAAAAAGTTTGCATATATTAATAAGCCTTTGCCAAGGGTAGATGGCGTTGACAAAGCTCTTGGTAGATCTAAATACGCAGCAGATCTTGTTTTCCCTAATATGTTATATGCAGGAATGCTGAGGGCAGGATTAAGTCATGCGAAAGTTATTAAAATAGACACTACAAAAGCCAAAAGCATTCCAGGTGTATGTGAGGTTTTGACCCATGAAGATCTACCCAAAACAAAGAGTTGGGCCAACTATATGTATATAACAGATCGGGCAAGGTACGTGGGTGACGTTGTAGCAATCGTAGCAGCAGAAACACGTGAAGCAGTAGAGGATGCGATCAAGGCTATTGAAGTAGAATATGAAGAACTTCCGGGAGTGTATACTATTGAGGAAGCGTTACAAGAGGGCGCCCCTGTAATACATGAAAATGCTCCAGATAATATTTTTTTGGATTCCTGTTTTCCTATTAGAAAAGGTGATGTAGTCAAAAGCTTCTCTGAATGTGATGTGATTATTGAAAGAGAATACAGAACCCAATATATTGAGCACGCTTATATTGAACCAGAAGCTTGTGTAGCAGTTCCTAATCCTTTAGATAGTTCTATGACTGTTTACTCTTCATCGCAAAACCCATATTTTACTAGACGATATATAGCTGATATTCTTCAGTGCGGTGTTCACAAAGTAAGAATTATACAGCAGACCTTAGGTGGAACTTTTGGGGGAAAAGAGGAAGGTGTAGGGTTGATATCTGCTAGGGCTTCCTTTCTTGCAAAAAAAACAGGACGCCCTGTAAAAATTGTACTTACAAGAGAAGAATCCATTCTAGAAAGTTCAAAACGTCATCCATTTAGGCTTAGGTATAAGATTGGTGCTACCAATGAAGGAAAAATAAAAGCTTTAGAGGCTGAGTTAGTTGATAACATTGGAGCTTATACAAACCAAACACAGTACATGAATTTTAGAGCAGCTGTTCATTCTGCAGGTGTTTATGAGATTCCAAATGTAAAAGTAGATGTATATGGTGTATATACTAATAATGTTCATTCAGGTGCAATGAGAGGTTATAGTTCTCCACAAGTTATTTTTGCACAGGAACAGGTTGTAGAAGAGCTTGCCGAGGAGTTGGGTATTGATCCTGTAGAGTTTAGAAGGATAAATGCTCTTAAAACTGGATCCATAACGGCTACTGGCCAGAAAATGGTTCAGCCTGTTACGATACATGAAATAATAGATACTATTATGGAAAAAACACAGTTTGCTGAAAAAAGAATGATATATAATAGTGAAAAAGGTCCAAAAGAAAAAGGTATTGGAATGGCAATTTGTTATAGAGGATGTGGGTTTGGGGCAGAGGCTGTTGACGCAGCTGGGGCTACTGTTACAGCATTAGAGGATGGGACAGTAATAATAAATAGTGGTCTAGTAGAGAATGGCCAGGGATTAAAAACTGCTTATTCTCAAATTGTGGCAGAATCACTAAGAATTCCTCTCGACAAAATTCAATTCATCGGTGTTGATACCCACTCAATGGCGGACTGTGGTATGTCAGTTGCTTCAAGAGGTACTGTAATGGGAAGCCAAGCGATGAAAATTGCTTCTGAACAGTTAAAAGAGATATTGAAGAAGACTGCTGCAGAAATGCTATCACTATCAACTGAAGAAGTTGAATTAGATGAAGGAATTTTTTATAACAAAAATAATTCTGAAAAGAAAGTCTTTTTTAGTGATGTTTGCAATACCCAGCTGTGGACTGGCAGACAAATGTCGGTATTTGTGTGGCACCAACCAAAAGAATTAAATTACAACCATAAAACTGGGCAGGGGGATGCTTTTCCTACCTATTCTTATGGATGTGTTGTTGCTGAAGTAGAGGTTGATACAGAAACTGGTTATGTGGACATTCTGAAGGTTGTATCCTGCCATGACGTTGGAACTACTATAAATCCCGCGTTAGCTAAGGGACAGATATTTGGTGGAATAGCTATGGGGATGGGGTTTGCTATTATGGAAGAAGTAGAATCAAAACAAGGGCAAGTTTCTACCCTGAACCTTGACACCTATTTAATCCCAACAGCATTGGATGTTCCTGAGATGGAAGCAATCCTCTTTGAATGTGATGATACAGAAGGTACTTATGGGGCAAAAAGTTTAGGTGAGCCTGCAACAGAGGCAGTAGGTGCTGCAATTGCAAATGCAGTATATAATGCAACTGGGAAGAGAGTTCGTAATTTACCTGCTAATCTTGAGAAGGTTCTTTTAGGTAAGGACTTAAAAGCAGGAGGTGCTAAACAATGATTAGGTATGGATATAAAAGACCAGATTCTTTAAAGGAAACTTGTCAATTATTAGAAGAATACAATAAACAATCAAGAGTTATTGCCGGCGGAACGGACTTGCTTGTTCAACTCCGTGGTGATGATTCAAAATACATTGGACTAGAATACTTAATAGACATCAGCTTCTTGAAGGAATTAGATTATATTCTTGAGGACAATGATGTTATTCGGATAGGTGCGTTAACTACGCATGACAAAATATCCAAATCTTCTTTAATTCATGAAGAAGCATATTTCCTTGCTGAAGCAGTTAATACTGTTGGTTCTCCCCAAATCCGTCATACAGGTACCATAGGTGGTAGTGTTTGTAATGCATCTCCAGCAGCTGACCCTATTCCCCCCCTCGTTGCTTTAGATGCACAGGTAAAGCTATTAAGCACTAGGGGAACTCGAGTTGTTTCACTAGTAAGCATATTTGAAAAACCATATTCAACAAATATTGCAGCAGACGAGATATTAGTGGAAATTTCATTCAAAAAACTTCCTGCAAATAGCAAAACAGCTTTTCTAAAAGTAGGTCGTAGAAAAGCACTTGCTATAGCTAGAATTAACATTGCTGTCTGTGTTACATTAGATGATGAAGGAAAAGTGAGTGAGGTAAGGATATCTCCAGGGTCGGTTCTGCCCAATCCAGGACGAGTTACAGCAGCCGAAGAAATTCTATTAGGAAATAAACCTGAATTAGATTTAATCGATGAAGCAGGCAAAAAAGTCTCAGAGGAAATGCTTAAAAGATCGGGGATCCGTTGGTCTACTGAGTACAAAAAGCCTGTAATTGAAGCCTTGACAAAGAGGTGCTTAAAAAAAGCATTGGGGGTGTGCTAGGTGGAAAAAATTATTATAAAACTCATAGTGAATAATAAAGAGGTTATGGCAGAAGTTAAACCTTATACTAGGTTAATTGACTTGTTGCGTGAAGAATTAGGTCTCACTGGCACAAAAGAGGGGTGTGGAATTGGGGAGTGTGGTGCATGTACTGTAATAGTTGATGGTAATACTGTCAATTCCTGCCTAACACTTGCTGCTTCAATGGAAGGCAAGAGTGTTTTAACAATTGAAGGCCTAGCTCAAGAAGAAACATTACACCCATTGCAGGAGGCTTTTATTAGACATAATGCAATACAGTGTGGTTTCTGCACCCCTGGATTATTAATGAGTGCAAAAGCATGCTTGGATGAGAATTCCAACCCTTCAAGAGAAGATATCAAGGTTGCAATTTCTGGGAACCTTTGCAGATGTACTGGGTATGAACAGGTTGTAGAGGCAATCGAAGAGGTAGCAGCAAAAGCAAAAGAATGATTATGATAACAAAGGGTTTAAAGTTTTGATGAGGGGTGAAATAATTGGGATAACTGCATATATTAACCTGACAGATAGAACATATAGATTAGAGGAAACTCCAAGTAAAGAGTTACATCGATTTATTGGTAGTCGGGGTTATGCTGCTAAAATATTATATGATAATGTGGGACCAAAAATAGAACCATTAAGTCCAGAAAACTTTTTGATCTTTTCTCCTGGTCCTTTAACTGGTACTCCGTGGCCAAGTTCAGCCAGGTATACTGTGACTGCAAAGTCCCCCCTGACCGGAATTTATGGATATGCCAATTCTTCTGGGCATTTTGGACCAGAAATGCGGAAAGCTGGGTATGATGCTGTTGTATTTACAGGTAAGGCAGAGAACCCCACAGTTGTATGGATAGAAGATGATAAAATAGAATTTATTAATGGCGATAGATATTGGGGTATGACAACATCTGTGGTTGAAAAGGCACTTAGAGAGAGATTTGAAGGTTCCAAGGTAGCCTGTATTGGTCCAGCAGGAGAGAATCTAGTAAAAATTTCTTCTGTAATAAATGACTATGGGAGAGCGGCAGCACGATGCGGTTTAGGTGCTGTAATGGGTTCAAAAAATCTCAAGGCTGTTGTTGTAAAGGGTAAACAAAAGGTTTCGATACCCCCTGAATTCAAAAAGGTTGCACTTAAGTGTATGAAACAAGTAAAAGACCATCCTGGATCGGCAGGGCTTAGGGAATGGGGAACAGCACTATTAATGGACCCCAAGAATGTAGTGGGTGATCAGCCAACAAGAAATCATCAACAGGCTCAATTTGAAGGGAACTTGGGCGTAAATGCAAAAGCCTTAAAAGAATATGTCCAAAAAAATATGGCTTGTTTTGCTTGTCCTATTAGATGCTCAAGATACTCTAGAGTGAGTCATGGGGACTTTGCTTGTGAAACTGAAGGACCAGAATATGAGACAATTAATGCTTTAGGTCCCCTGCTAGGCAATAGAAACATAGAATCAGTAATTTATGGGAATTTATTATGCAATGAGATGGGGATAGATACTATCTCTACTGGAGTAGTAATAGCTTTTGCAATGGAATGTAGAGAAAGGGGCCTGTTAACGAATGAAAGCCTAACACTAGAGTGGGGCAATGAAAAAGAAATCATGGAACTTATAAGAATGATTTCGTACAGAAGAGGTATTGGAAATCTCCTCGCAGAAGGTGTAAAAAGAGCATCAGAGGAAATAGGCGGTGGTGCAGAGGACTTGGCAATGCATGTAAAGGGAATGGAGATGCCAAGGCAAGAACCTAGAATTGTTAAAGGTTTTGGTTTAGCTCATGCAGTTGCAAATAGAGGAGCCGATCATCTATATGCTCTCCCCACCATTGATCTTGCTGGGCATGTTGAGGTAGCAAAAAAATACTTTAGTGATATATTTCCTGAAATAATGGATATAGGTATGGAAAAGCATAAGGGAAGGATGTTAAAGTTTACTGAAGCCTTTAATGCAATTAGTGACAGTGTAGGAATCTGTAAATTCTCTACTACAGAAAACTACTGTTTGTATCCAGAAGACATTAGTGAAGGGCTTTCAGCTTTAGGGCAGAAATATACTCCAGATGAGCTAATGAAAGCTGGAGAGCGCGTAGTTAATTTGGAAAGAATGTATAATGTTCGTTTAGGTTTAGATCGAAAAGCAGATCAGCTTCCAAAAAGATTTTTAAAAGAAGGAATTTCAGTTCATAAGATGGTTTCTGAAGATGGCATTACTTTAGAAAGAAAAGAAGTAATGAAGAAGGACTTAACAATAAAGCTTCAGGAAATGCTTGACGAGTATTATTGTGTTAGAGGATGGGATATTAACGGTATCCCAACAGTAGATAAATTAGAAGAACTAGATTTGGAAGATATGATAGGGGATTTGCCAACATAAAAGCTAACTAAATGGATACTAAGAAGCAAAATTTATAATTTGCTTCTTAGTATTTGTGCTTTGCGAGAATATAATGGGGTTAGAATAAAAGGGGGTGTATCAATGCAAACAGTTCTTACTGTGGCATTAGGATATATTATTGCTGTGATTATTTCTATGCTCTTTAACGTAACTGGATGGAGTGGATTTATTATCATAGGTGTTATAAATACAGGTCTAGTTACGGCAGGGTTACACTTATTTTCTAAAAAAAATGATACTAACAGCATTGCGTCTAAAATCTCTGAATTGGCAAATGGAAATTTAATTCTGGATTATCAAGATCAAGATAAAGGCTATGAAGCAGTAAATGATTCATTGTTTGAGCTATCAAAAAGCTTAAAAGAATTGTTATTTTTTAATTTACAAAACTCTGTACAGATAGCAAGAAATGTTCAAGAAATAAAAGCTGGTTCTATGGAAGGTGGTAGAGCATCTGAGGAAATTGCCTCCAAAAACCTATTTATTGCCGAAAAGAATTCCTCTCAATTAGAATCTGTTAATAAAACTCTATACTTTACAAAGCAGATTGCTGAAAATGTAGAGGAGACTTCACGATCTGCTTCTGAAGCATTTGCTGCTGCAAACACCTCAACTAATGCAGCTGCCCAGGGAGGAGAAGCTGCTGAGGAAGCCCTTGTTAAAATGCATGAGATCAATGAAAAAGTATCTCAAACTGTTCAAAAGGTGGTTTCGTTGGAGGATAAGTCGCTTAGGATCAGTAATATAACTGAGGTAATTAGAAACATAGCAGAAAGGACAAATCTTCTTGCTTTGAATGCTGCAATAGAGGCTGCACGTGCTGGGGAACAGGGAAGAGGGTTTGCAGTTGTAGCTGATGAAGTTAGAAAGCTTGCTGAACAATCAAATAAAGCTTCTCTTGAAATAGCTGTTATTATATGTGAAATACAGCAGGAAATTGGTTTAGTTATTAATGTCTTTAATGAACTAACAAAGTTTGTTAAAGAAGGTGTTGTTGTTATGCAAAGTACTGGAGGAGCATTAGAAAATATTATTTTATCAGTTAAGAATACAGAAGAAAAAATAAGCCTAATAAGGGATTTGATGGAGAATACTAATAGAACTAGTGGAAAAGTACTAGAAATAATGACACAAACACAAGCCTTAGCCCTAGAAACGAGCAACTCAACTGAAGAAGTCGCCGCTGCATCACAGGAACAAAATTCTTCTTTGGAAGAAATTAACGAAGCAGTAGATGTCCTTTCTGGTTTGGCGGAAAAAACAAAGCAAGTTATTGCTTCCATGGTGATGGATAGACTAATGTATACAAAGGTTTTAGAATTAAGAAAATACTTTCAATCAGACATTTCACTAGAAAAATTATCCATTGCTAATTTGCAGGATTTAGCTGACAGCTTAGGTGTTGATCAAGTAAGTATATCAGATACAAATGGAGTTTTTCAGTATTCTAGTAAAGAGACAATAATCGGGCTAAAGCTTTTTGAGATTGACCCTCAAATTAAAGAGACTTTATTTATACATAACAAACCGTATTATGTTAGTCCCATAGTGCCTAGCGCAGATGATGGGAGATTATTTAAATACTTAATGATTAGTTGTGAAAACGGACATATATATCAGGTTGCATTATCCTACGATTTTCTTGTTAAATTATTGAAATAGAGAAAAAATACATAACAATTCTATTATGGCAATCTTATGAAAACTTACATAATATTAGAAGGAAATTACACTATTTTATAGAAATGTAGAAAAGAGATTAAGCAGATTTATAACTTACTGACAAAATGAACACGTTAACATATGACTTTATGAATTTCTAAAATCAGGACATTAATCAATCTTCCTGAAAATGAACACCTTAACATTAATGTTTAACAATTACAAGACTTCCTTGTAATTGAAGCGCATATACACTTTCATATGCTCTATGACCCCAGTAGAAAAACTATGTAAGGGGGGATGAAGAGAAGAAAGAAGTCATATCATGAACATTTATGATGAGATAGTTCTGTTAGGAGAGGGTTCTACCCAGGTTTTTATTTTGAAATGGGAGGAAGTAAAATTGATGAAAAGTAGTAGGATTTTTATAGTTATAGTTGCGGTTTTGTTTAGTACCATTTTGTTTTCTGCTTGTGGGAATGATGTAGCTGAAGAAGATGGTACTTTCAGAGTAGCTCTACTTCTTGATGGAAATATTGCTGATGGTGGCTGGAATCAACTTCCATATGAAGGTTTGATGAAAGCAATAGATGATTTTGAAATAGAAGGAAGCTATACTGAACAAATTGCAACTGAAGAGATTTCAGATGTAATGCTTGATTATGCATACAACGATTATGATTTGATTATTGCAAATGGGTATACATTTAGTGATGCCCTGCAAACAATTTCAGAAGACTTTCCTGAAATTATGTTTATCGGTCTTAATGTTCCACTATCCGGACCAAACCTTGCAACGGCCAGAACAACTTATGGAATCAACGGACATCTTGCGGGAGTATTAATGGGAGAAATGACAAAAACAAAAAAAATAGGATGTGTAGCAGCGGTTGACTCCCCCCAGATGCAAACTGAACTTGGAAACTTAAGGTCCGTGTTAGAAACAATAGATCCAGAAATAGAGTTGAGTGTAGTATATACAGGTGACTGGTCCGATATTAGTTTAGCAAGAGAAGGAGCCTCCTCATTAGCGGATGATGGAGTTGACATTATCCTTAATAATATCGATGGGGCAACCGGAGCTGTTGCTGCATTAGCTGCAGAAAGAGGCATATATGTGGTAGGTTGGACTGGGGATGAAGCACATCTTGATCCTGATGTTATTTTGTCAAGTCTCGTTATCAGAAATGACGTAGTTTTATATAATGTAATTGAAAGAGTTCTTGCAGGTGAATATTCTCCTGGAGAATCTATGAAGATCGGTCTTGAAGCCGAGGCGATTGGATTTGGGGAGTTTGGAAATGCTGTTCCTCAGGATTTGATTAACAGATGCATAGAAGAACAAGCAAGCGTTGAAGATGGAAGTATCGCAGTCAATATTGATGTGCCAGGCTGGGATTAATCTCAAATAACTCTAAAAGGAAGAAGGCATGGCCCTTCTTCCTTTTAGAAGATTCACAAAACTAAATAATCTCAGTAATAAAGCATAGAAAAATTAGGCATAACCAACAAATACTACAATACTACAATGCAGCAAATTACAATAATATGTCTTTAGTTGAAAAGTGGGGGTCTTTTAGCAAAAGACTAATCCTTCTTCTTTTTTAAAAGGAGGTTGTTGCCAAATGAAAAAACTGGAAGTGGTAGGACTTAAGAAGTCATTTGGAAATGTTATAGCCAATGATTCTGTAAATTTTGACTTGAATAAAGGAGAAGTACACTGTATTCTCGGAGAAAATGGTGCCGGAAAAACAACAATGATGAATTGTATATATGGAATTTATCCGCTGGATGATGGGGAAATCTTCTATGAGGGTCAAAAATTTACTGTTCATAGCGTCAATGAATCAATTAAAAAGGGTATTGGAATGGTACATCAACATTTCATGCTCGTTCATAATATGACAGTATTAGAAAATATTATGCTTGGGTTGAAATCTGCCAAGGCACCTTTCTTAGATAAAAAGAATGTTTCATTGGAACTAAAAAAGCTTATGAGTAAGTATCAGATAGGATTAGATCTTGATCAGGAAATAAGAAACCTTTCTGTAGGGTCACAGCAAAGTGTAGAGATTTTAAAGGTGCTTTACAGGGAAAGCAGTCTATTAATTTTGGATGAACCGACTGCGGTATTAACCCCCTCAGAGACCAAGAAACTATTTGAATTTATTAAACAGTATGTCAAGCAGGGTAACTCAGTTGTTCTGATAACCCACAAATTAGAAGAAATATTAGACATATCTCATCGTATTACTGTTATGCGAGCAGGTAAAAATGTAGGAACTTATGAAAGAAAGGATATTAAGGATAAAAAAGAACTTGCTTCGAAAATGGTTGGAGAGATTATAGATTTAAAACTAAAGAATTCTTCCCAAAGGCCCTCTGAGCAAGTCCCTGCCTTGAGAGTTAAAAATCTGTTGGTGAAGGATAATAGAGGATTGGACGTTGTAAGAGATGTCTCGTTTGATATATATAAAGGAGAGATTTTAGGTATTGCCGGGGTATCTGGAAACGGGCAGAATGAATTAACAGAAGCTTTAGCAGGAATCAGAAAGCTTGATGGTGGGAATATTACTATCGGAGACAAGAAGATTGTGAAACACAACTCCAGGGAAATGCAGAAGAACAAAGTAAGATATATTCCGGAAGATCGACATAGATACGGGTTAATACTTAGCTTTTCAGTAAAAGACAATCTGTTGTTAAGCAGGTATTACGAGGAGCCTTATTCAACTCAAGGTAAATTGAACCATAGTTACAATCTATCATATGCGGAAAATAAGGTTAAAGAATTTAATGTTATTACACCCAGCGTAGATGTACCAGCTGAAAATCTTTCTGGGGGGAATCAACAAAAGCTTATCCTTGCTAGAGAATTGGCTTTTCAGCCAGATGTGCTGATAGCGACACAGCCTACAAGGGGACTGGATGTTTCAGCTGCAAAATTTGTGCAAAAATGTATAATAAAACAAAAAGAGATGGGTACCGCTGTGTTGTATGTGTCCACAGAACTTGATGAAATAATTGATATGAGTGACAGAATAATTGTCATGTATAACGGCAGAATTGTAGGAACATTTAATTCTTCTTCAGCGAATATCGGTGAAATAGGGGCCCTCATGGCTGGAAATATTCAAACTACAGCAATTGAGAATATTGAAGGAGGTACCGGTTCTTGAAATTTTTAGATTTTTTTAAGAATAAAGGGATTTATACTGTCTTATTTCCAGTGCTTTCAATTGCTCTAGGTATGATAGGTGCGGGAATAATTATTGCCTTTATCGGAGTTAATCCAATCCAAGTATATATAGAAATATTCATTGGTGCATTTGGGTCAATACATGGTTTTTTCGCCACCACCCAAAGATTTATTGCTCTTGCATTTGCGGGACTTGCCGTAACACTAGCATTCAGAGCAGGTCTCTTTAATATTGGAGTAGAAGGGCAACTCTATATTGGGGCACTTTTTGCTACATGGGTAGGAGTATCCTTTGCAAATCTACCGGTTTTTATTCACCTACCTCTAGCATTGTTAGCTGGTTGTGCAGCCGGAGCTTTTTGGGCGTTTATTCCTGGTTATCTAAAGGCAACAAGGGGGTTTAATGAAATCATTATTTCAATTTTTATGAATTTCATCGCCATCTATATTTTAGGAGCCAGTCTAAGTACTTTTTTAAAAGTACCTGATCAGGGAATACCATGGAGTCAAAGGATTTTAGTATCAGCACAAATTCCCCGAATACCTGAAACAACAGTTCATTATGGAATTGTTTTGCTTTTAATTCTTGCTTTGATTATTCACTACATTCTTAAACACAGAACATTTGGATATGAAATTAAAGCAGTTGGATGCAATAAAGATGCCGCCATTTTCGCGGGTATAGATACTACAAAAATTATTATACTGACGATGATATTAAGTGGAGCAATGGCTTCTCTGGCAGGAAGTGTAGAAATTTTAGGGATACAACATAGATTGACAGAAAGGTTTTTGGTTAACTATGGTTACAATGCCATTCCAATTGCCTTACTTGGAGGGTTAAGTCCACTTGGTACACTTTTGGTAGCATTTTTCTACGGAGCGCTATTAAGAGGGGCTAGTTCTATGCAAGTTGCTATGGGCATACCTGTTTCTATAGTCCAAGTCATTATGGCTTTAGCCATTCTTGCCTCTATTGGGATGAATGGACTCCAGAAATATTTAGGGGAGAAACACAAAAGAGTGAGTAAACTTCAAAAAAACAAAGAATGTTAAATTACTTAATCAGGGTAATTAGGATAAATTTGTCCAGTAATGTATTTAGGAATTTTCTTATAATCTTGAAAAAATTTTGAGTTGTAATTCATTTATTAAATTTCAAATTTCATTATTCTAGAGTTTTTAAGAGCGTACTAAGAATAAGGAAGAGGTGTTACGACGTCATGGAAAGTTTGATTATCTCAGGGATATTATTAACAATTCCTATACTTCTTGCAGCCATTGGAGACTTATATGCTGAAAAAAGCGGTGTTTTGAATTTAGGAATCGAAGCTTCAATGATTATAGGGGCATATTTTGCGTATCATTTTGCATTTTTTTCCGGTAACGTATATATCGGTTTAATAGCAGCTATTGTTTTTGGATTGATTATAGGTTTTATTAATGCAGTTTTTTTAGTAACCCTGAAATGTTCCCAGGTTGTCTATGGTGTTGCAATTAATATATTGGCATTAGGTTTAACGAGCACAATCTTCAGACTGTTTTTTGAAGTGGAAGCGGGATATAAAAAAGCACCGGGGCTTCCCAAAATAGTTCTACCTTATCTAAGTGATACACCTTACATCGGACCGATAGTGAACAATCAGACTATCTTATCCTATATTGCGGTCGGATTTGTTTTTATTACGATTATTATTTTTAAATATACGTCTATAGGTTTAAAAATCAAAGCGGTAGGAGAGAACCCGTTTGCTGCAGATTCGCTAGGAGTCAGCGTAGTAAAGACGAGATATGCAGGTCTTCTTATTAGTGGCATTTTCGGAGCCCTAGGTGGTGCCGCCTTAACGATAGGAGTATTGCATTACTTCCAGGACGGGATGACTGCGGGTAGAGGGTATGTTGCCTTAGCTGCAATCGTTTTTGGAGGATTTACGCCACTTGGAGTTTTGCTTGGGACTTTTTTGTTTGGTATGGCAAATGCATTTCAACTAAAGATGCAAGTAATTGGTTCCAATATTCCTTATCAGATATTTCTGGCTCTGCCGTACTTTCTCACAATTATAGCTCTTTTTATCGTTGGTCCCTCAACAACTCCCCGTTATAATGGAATACCTTTCTCCAGGGGTGGAGATAACAAATTATAACCCTAAATATATAATGTCATAAAAATATTCTAAATCTTTTAAAAATAACTATTGAATTTAACTAACTATTCTGTTAAACTTTAATTAAATGATATAATGTTATAACAACTACTTAAGTATAGAGAGTATCGGTTTATAATTAAAGCAGATTATAGGGGGTACAAACATGAAGCCAAGAGAAAGAATTATGGCTACTCTTATGGGTGAGGAGCCAGATAAAATCCCAGTTGTAGCTGCAGATTGGTTAAGAAAAGGCTCGCAAGGAGGTTGGAGTCGTCGTCTAATGGAAAGGGGATTGGGAATTATACGTTGGGTTTCACCCTACAAACCATTCTTTATACATCCACACAACATGAATCCGCAAATTGAGGGGATAGATTTTACTCAGAAATTTTTCGTTGAAAAGGGTACTGCCAAATGTAGAAACACTTTTGATACTCCTGTGGGCAGTCTTACTGAACTGCTTAGATTCAATAAGCTTGACTTTGGGGCATGTGCTACAGAAGAGAATTTAGTAAAAGAACCATCTGATTGGCGTGTAATGAATTATATATTCAGAGCTAGTCTAGATAAGCTTGCACCTAATTATGAGCCTTTTGAACTAGAAGAAGATGAGCTAGGTGATAATGGCATGACTTTCGCAGTAGTAGAAAAGACTCCATTTCAAAGATCCTTTGTGGAACTCGCATCAACTGAGAGAACCATTATGGACTTTGCTGAAAAGCCTGATGATTTTATTGAGTTTTTGGATATACAAAGAAAGTTGCATGAGCGAATAGCAGAAATAGTTGCTGGATGCCCAGCTAAGTTTGTAGAAATAGTAGATCATATCTCGGATGTTATTTCCCCTGCTTATTATAAAGAGTATTGTATTCCTTATTATGAAATCTACAGTAATTCTTTGAAAGGTACCGGCAAGATACTTGGCGTACATATGGATGGCCGGTTTGGACATATAAAGAAAGAAGTCGTAAATGCACCATTTAATGTAGTCGAATCTTTTACGGTTCCTCCACTCGGTGATCTTTCTATAACTGAAGCTAAAGAAATTTGGCCTGATAAAATGCTATTTGTAAACTGCCCTCCACATTTGAATTGGGCTGAGCCAAAAGATGTTCGGAATGGATTTAGCTCCATCTTAGAAGAATGGGGAAGCAAAAAGGGTTTGATTATTGAACACTCTGAAGAAATACCTCTAGAAACATTAGAAACTAACCTTTCCTGTGCTTTAGATGTATTTGGGTATTAAGGAAATTTCAGCAAAGTGACTATTAAAACTCCAAAGAATAGAGGGGAAGATAATCATGTATTATGAAGAAATACAAAATTCTGTTGCAAATGGGAAAAAGGGTAAGACCCTTGAATTAGTTCAAAAATCTCTCAATGGTGGAGCTTCAGGATTGGACATAATTAATCAAGGACTAATACCAGGAATAAATATCGTAGGAGATAAGTTCGAATCGGGAGAATGTTTTGTACCAGATATGTTGCTGGCTTCCTATGTCGTGAAAGATGCTATGAAGCTTGCATCAAAAGGATTAACAGAAGGTCCATCAACCAAAAAAGCTACTATTGTATTAGGAACGGTAAAAGGGGATTTGCATGATATTGGCAAGAATATGGTAGAAATGATTTTGGATGTTAGTGGTTTTAGAGTTATAGATTTGGGCGTGGATGTTCACGAGGAAGATTTTGTGAAAGCTATAAGAGAGTATAAACCAAATTTTTTAGGAATGTCATCATTAATTACTACTACAATGGTAGAAATGCAAGTTGTAATTGATGCACTAAAGAGTGCTGGTCTAAGGGAAGATCTTAAGGTTATAATTGGTGGAGCAGCTGTTTCAGAAGGCTTCGCTGCTCAAATCGGAGCTGACGCATACTCTCGGCATGCTGCTTTAGCTGCCAGGCAACTCAAGCAGTGGTTATAGAAACGTTGACTATTACAAACAGCTCAAATGTTATAACAATATAATGTAATAATGTTAGTAAAACCGATAACTTATTACACAGGGGTGTCAATAGTGAAATCAAGAGATATAGTTCTTAATGCCCTTCTTGGAAAAGAAGGCCCCATACCTTGGATTGAGATAGAAACCAGGGATGAACTTATTGCAAAAACGTTTAACGTAAAAAATGTGGGCTGGACAGAAAGAGTTGAGTATGCAAAATTTGTAGGTCAGGATGCTGTAGGTATGGCTCACTGGGATAGGTTTGGAAATAAATTATTAGAAAAGAATGGAGTTCTAGGTTTTCAGCCACTAATAAAAGAAAGGGGGGACTTAGATAAGTTCTTTAATATGCCTAATGAAATAGATGAAGAAGCCATAATCAGGCAGGTAAAGGAAGCAAAGGAGGCAATAGGAGATTCTGGACTGGCACTATTTGTTGCTCACTTATTATGCCTTGATCCTGTAATGATTGATCTTGGCTTCGAAAACTTTTGCTATAAGCTGTACGATGACTTAGATCTTATCAAGGACATGTTGGAAAGATATACACAATACTATATGAAGATTACAAGTATCTATAGTTCACTACCAGAAATAGATTTCATATGGGTTGGAGAAGACATAGCCTATAATAGTGGTACCTTTATTTCACCCAAGCAGTTTAGAGAGTTAATCATGCCATATTTTAAGAGAATTACTGATAAAATCGAAAAACCTTGGATCTATCATAGTGACGGCAATATTTTGCCAGTCATTGATGACTTGTTGGGTTTAGGAATGAATGCGATTCATCCTATTCAACCTGATGTAATGGATATTTACGCTTTGAAAAAAACTTTAGGGCAAAAAATAACGCTTGTGGGTAATGTAGATTTAAACCTCTTATGCACGGGAAATAAAGATAGGGTTAAAAAAGATGTTAGATCATTAATGACTGTGATAGGCAAAGGAGGCAATTATATTCTCTCTAGCAGCAACTCTCTAGCAAATTATTTAAATACCGAAAATATTATTGCAATGGGTGAAGCCAAAAAGAATTGGAATATGGAAAAGTATAGTGCCCACTTATAGAAATGAGGGTCTTAACCCATATAGTATTTTGGATAAAATTTAATAAAAAGGATGTAGTGTAAAAAAGATGAGTGTGTTTAAAATCGATCGAAATGCTCCAGAACCACTGTATTATCAAGTAAAACAGATACTTTTAAAACAAATAAATCATGGAGAACTTAAGCCTGGCGAGATTATCATGACTGAGAAGGAACTATGCGAAAAATTTCAGGTTAGTAGAATAACTGTGCGGGCTGCTATTCAAGAAATGGTACAGGAAGGTTACTTACAACGCCGTCAGGGTGTAGGTACTTTTGTTTCACAACCTAAGCTTAGCCGTGGCACTAACAGCCGTAGAAGCTTTTCCGAGGAAGTTAGTTTAAGTGGACGTAAGCCCGGGTCAAAACTTTTGGAACTAAGGTTTGAGTCTGCTGTAGGACAAATCGCTGAAGCTTTAGGCATTGAAGAAGGCAAGAAAATATGGGTTATTGAACGTTTAAGGACTATTGACGATGAACCCGTAGCTTATAGTACTTCGCATTTAAACCTTCCTCAGGAAATATATTTGCATCCAGGGGAGCTAGAAAAGGAAGTATCTTTATGGGCACTATTGTTTCAAAAGGGAATTATTATTAAGGAGACAGAAGATACAGTTCAAGCTATTGCAGCAAATAGCCATCAAGCAAGGGTTTTGAAAATACTTCAGGGCAATCCACTTTTACTTGTTGAAGGAATTTCTTATGATGGAGATGGTTGTCCAATAGAATATAGCTATGTATATAATAGGGCAGACCGTTTTAAGTATTCAGTACGGTCAACCACTAACCAGTATGTAAGTATGGACTAAATTACCGCACAAATAAAGATTGAGGAGGCAATATATGGCTAAGATCATGAATTCTATGTGGTGTGTTGAACCAGGAGTAATTGAAATGCGTGAAAAGCCTGTATATCAGATAGGCCCTAAAGATGTTCTTGTAAAAATCGCTTATTCAGGAATTTGTCCTTGGGATCTTAGGGTTTACTTGGGCAAAAAGAATGTTCCATTACCACGCATTCTCGGTCACGAAATCGCCGGTATAGTTACTGAAGTTGGTTCAGATGTAAAGGACTTAGAGATAGGAACTCCTGTTGTTGGTGATTTCATAGTCAAATGTGGTGTTTGTAAAAACTGTAGGAATGAAAGAGAAAATAAGTGCCTTAACCCTACATTTCTGCCTGGAGGTTATGCAGAATATGCTGCTTTTCCAAGAAAAAACATTCATCCCATTAAGCCTGGTGTTAGTTTAAAAGCTGCTGCTTTTACTGAACCTTTGGCTACAGTTTTTAGAGGTCAAACAGTACTAAGATTAAAACCTGGAGAAACAGAAGTAGTAGTGGGTGTTGGACCCATCGGTCAGCTTCATGCACAAGTAGCTAAAGCATATGGGGCTCGGGTTATTGCAGTAGATTTAATCCAAGAACGTCTTGACTTAGCTAAGAAACTGGGCGCAGATGCTATTGTTAACAGTTCCCAGCACGATATGGTGGCAGCTATAGAGGAATTAACGGATGGTAAGGGAGCAGATGCAGCTGTTGTTGCAGTACCTTCATCACCATTAGTTTCCGAAACTGCTAAAGCTTTAGCAATTGGAGGACGTTTGAATATTTTTGCAGGGATTTATCCTGTAGATCCAATAAGTATCGATCCTAATTTAATTCATTACAAGGAGTTAAATATATTGGGTTCTGCTGATAGTACATCTACAGATTTTTATAAAGCACTTAAAATGATTGAAGACGGAACTATAAAAGTGGAACCTTTAATCTCTCATCTCTTGCCTTTAAATAAGCTTCAAGAAGGTTTAGATATAGTAGCTAAATGTCAAGGGCTGAAGGTGATGTTTGAAGTAGGAGGGGAAGAAGGGTGAGCAATATAGCCCCCAGCATTTTAGGAATAGATGTCGGTACTTCATCTTTAAAAGCTGTCTTATATTCAATAGATGGCCAGATAATAAGTATTGTAAATGAGAAATATTCCTATGAAACTTGTAAGACTGGTTGGGCTGAAATAGATCCAGAAGTATGGTGGGAAGCTTTTAAAAAGGCAATGACGTCTTTAAGAAAATCAGGAATAAGTTTAGATCAGATACAATCAATAGCTTTTACTGGGCAAATGCATTCTGCCGTTCTCCTGGACAGAAAAGACAATGTTATATGCCCATCCATACTATGGCTTGATAGAAGGGCTATAAAAGAAACAGAAGAGCTTCAGAGTATGTTTCAAATTCCGTTATATCAGTTAAATAGCACCTATACAATATCGAAACTTTTATGGATATATAAGAACAGAAACGATATTACTGAAAGAATTAGTAAAATAATTTGGCCTAAGGACTTTTTACGCTGGAAGATGACTGGACAATATTATACAGATAGAACTGAAGCTTATGGTTCAGGACTATATGATTGGGAGAAGAATACATGGGCTATTGATAGGATAGCTGCAGTTGGGCTTAAACCTAAAGCAATGCCAACAATACAACCAGCAAGCCATGATGGCGGAACAATACATAAGCATATAGCGGATGAGCTAGGGTTTAGTGAAAGTATAAAGGTTGTAATAGGTATGGGTGATATGGCGGCTTTAATTGGCGGTGCACCACCAAAGCAAGGTAGAGTTGTATGTTCTCTAGGCAGTTCTTCAATGATATTTACTACTATTGAATCAAGTAAGATTATAAGTGTTCCTAATGACGCTTTATACAAACTTAATATGGAAAATTATCATTTGTTTGGTGGAGTATCCTCAACTACTGGCGCAGCAATAATGTGGTTTTATGAAAATATATTGTCAGGTCTAGAAAATAAAATAGAATTTAATGAGTGGATTCATGAAGCTTTGGAAATTGAACCAGGATCAGATGGTGTATGTTTTATCCCATATCTAACAGGAGAAAGAAGTCCCTATTGGAGTGATGATATACGAGGAGGGTTTTATGGTTTAAAGTTGTCCCATGACAAAAGACATTTAGCTAGGGCAGTCTTAGAGGGGATAGCTTATAGTCTAAAACACTTGCTGGATCTTTACGAAGAATCTGGTGTTATTGTAAAAGAACTAGCACTAGCAGCTGGTGGCATTAGAACTCCTGGTTTGTTGCAGATTATTGCTGATGTATGCCAAAAGGACGTATTTGTGTACGCTGGGCAGGAAACAGTTACAAGAGTATTGTTTGCTTTATCCAAAGAAAATCTAGGATTAGGTAATTTTGAGAACAACCTGATGTCTACTTTTAATAAACCAGAAATAGTAAATCATAGTAAACAAAATAAATTAGCTTATGAAAAGGTCTATAGTAATTATCTCAAGTTTTCCAAATTTGCATCTAGTTTAAACTAAATTTTTTAGAAATAAATATATTAATGAGTTTTCAAAAAAGAAGGGAGTGCTTCACATGAGTGGGAAGAAGCGAAGAATGGAAAGATTATTTAGAGGTCCTGAAAAACGTTGTCTAATGGTTCCTCTAGATCATGCTCCTTGGTTGGGTCCAATTAAAGGAATTAATAAACCGAAGGAAATTGTGGGGCAGGTTCTAGATGGAGGGGCAAATGCTTTGCTCGTTACTCCAGGTTTCCTAAACCAAGTTGGACATATAGTAAAGCCAGAAGTTGGTATTGTTTTAAGGGTTAGTATCGTAGCAGGACCTAGTGAGGAAGCGTTTCAAGAAACCCCAGCTGCCACACTTAAAACAGCTCTTCGATTAGATGCAGATGCTGTTGCAGTTTCTATTTTCTTTGGAAGAAGTGGCGAATGCAGTATTATGAGATGGATGAGCGAATTGATTGAAAAGAGTTATGAATATCAGATGCCAGTATTAGCTGAAATGATGCCTTCAAGTGATAAGTTTTTTGATGCAGAAGCAATAGCCCATGTATCAAGATTGGGAATGGAACTTGGCGCAGATATAATAAAGACAAACTATTGTGGCGATCCAGAAGCTTTTAGGCAAATAGTTGACTCAGTAGGCTTACCAATCGTTGTGGCCGGAGGAGCTAACCAAAATGGCGCTGATGGAACTATAAATATGGTCAAGGAACTTATGCAGGCTGGAGCTTCAGGGGTAGCAATAGGCCGAAGAGTGTGGCAGTCAGATAATCCAGGAGAACTTGTAAGCAATATGCGTAAAATAATGTTCACTGCATAATCTATGGCTTAAACATAAGGGAGAGTGTGAATAAGTGGATATTAATATGCTTCTAGATAAACTGAAAGCAATTGTTGGAGATAATAATGTAACAACTGAAGAATTCATTCTTCATACTTATACAAATGATTTTTCTGTTTCACCTTCAGTTGTACCTCTAGCAGTTGTAAGACCCGGTACTACTGAAGAAATATCAAATATCGTTAAGCTTGCAAATGAATATAAAATCCCTATTTCTCCTAGGGGCGGAGGTTCGGCTCAAGAGGGTGGTTGTCTGGCAGTAGAAGGTGGAATAGTCATAGAAACTCTTCGTATGGATCGAATACTTAATATAGATGAGGATAACAGCATAGTCAAGGTTGAGGCTGGAATCACCTTTGGCAAGTTAATGGCTGCCTTAGAAAAAAAAGGCTGGAAAATTGGCATTGCTCCTTCAGGCGCATTGGCTGGAACGGTTGGTGCCCATCTCTCGCGACCAGGAGTAGGCTGGGGAAATGTAAAATATGTAAGCCAGGGAGATCAAGTTTTAGGAGTTAAAGCTGTGCTTCCAATGGGAGACGTTGTTAATACTGCAACAGCAGCTAATCCACATTCTGAAGTCTTTTTTCGATATGCTTTAGGTCCAGATTTAACCGGACTTTTTATTGGGGCTGAAGGTGTTTATGGCATAGTTACAGAGGCAACCTTGAGAATGTATCCTTATCCTGAAGAGATATATCTTGAAAGATTTTCAGTAAGGAGCTTGAAAGATGCTGTATCTATTTTTAGAGAAATTGCAATTCACAATCTTACATGTTTTATTTCGGCACCTTTTATCAATTCAAATGAAATAGTATTTGATATTAACATTGAAGGCTTCGAAAAAGAAGTGGAAGCTAAAAAAGAAGAAGTTAGAAAAATCATCAATAAATATCCGGATGTAAAACATCTAGGTTCCGATGAACCACTAAAGTTTTGGGAGAATCGCTGGTATAATACTGGTTTAGAATTTGTAGATGGTATTGCAGGTGTTGTAAACTTCTTTTTACCTTACTCAAAGATTGAACTCGGTATTAATGAAATGCGAGAACTCATTGATAAGCATGGAGTGACAAAATATGTGCAGCAGGTGTTTCCTGGGCCGACTGGAGCAGAGGTTGTAGCACTTTTATTTCATAATCCATCTGATAAAGAAGAACTAAATAAAATCTATTCTGCTATGAAGGAAATGATGAGCAAAAGTTTGATTTTGGGTGGAGCACCATATTCAAAAGGAAGACAATGGGCACCCTTTTTGAAAGAAGAAATGAAAGAAACTGGATATTGGAGCATGTCAAAAACTATTAAGAAGGCTTTAGATCCCAATGCAATAATGAATCCAGGTGTAATAGGTTTTTAAAAGGAGGTCCAGGGATGCTAGAAAAATATCTTGATGAAATAAATAAGTGTACTAGATGTGGATTTTGTAGAGTGTGGGGTTGGAAGGATGTTGATTCGGTCTGTCCAGTTTATAAGTATACAGATGGATGGGAAACCCAATATCCCCGTGGAAGAGTAAAACTAGCAAAGCTTTTAACCGAGAAAAAAATAAAAATATCTGAAAAAATGGTTGACCATTTGCTTATGTGTACACTTTGCGGTCATTGTAAAATTTCGTGTCCAATTAATATTCCATTAGACAAAATTTTCCATGCTATACGAAAAGAAATAGTCGAAAACGATTTGTCAGATCCTGCACATAGAGAGATGGCAAACAATGTAATAAAAGATAGTCATCCATTTGGTAATAGAAGAAGACACAGTTATGCTGAAAAGAATATGTCAGGTAAAATAAAAGTTCTTTATTATCCTGGATGTAATGCAAATTATAACGCTCCAAAAATAATTAGAGCCACAAAATCAGTATTTGCTAAACTTCAGATTAATTACCAAGTTTTAGATGAAGATGCCTGTTGTGGCTATCCGCTATATGAAAGCGGTCATATTAGTGATATGAAAATGGCAGCAGAAGAAACGCTAAGTAAGATAGAGAAGTACGAAGCCGACATAATAGTTACTGCATGCCCAGGATGTTTAAATGCTTTAAAGCATCTTTATCCTAATGAGTTAAGTTTAAACCACAATTATGATATTAAAGACATTTCTGAATTTTTGATACCTTTGGTTAATGGAAAATTGTCTTCTCATAATAAAACTGTTACTTGGCACGACCCTTGTGTACTTGGTAGACACCTAGGTATTTACGAAGAACCTAGAAATTTACTAAAAGTGATACCAGATATTAATTTTGTAGAAATGAAGCTACATCATGAAAAATCTAGATGCTGTGGAGCTCCATTGGCAGAAATTCCTAGAATGAATGAATTATCTATTCAGGTAGCCTCTGAGAGGGCAAAAGAAGTAGAAGAAGTAAAGGCTCAAGAAGTAGTAACCTCATGTCCAGCTTGTTATTCAAACCTTAAAAGAGCAGTAGGTTTTAATCAACTTGATGTTAAAGTTAAATTTCTTACAGAACTAATTAATGAGGTGTTGTCGGATGAGTGAAACTAAAATGAATATAGATATGTTAATAATGAATGGTTTAGTCGTTCCAGTTACTGGACCAAATCAAGTTATTGAAAACGGTGCAGTAGCTGTAAATAAAGGCAGAATCCTTGAGGTTGGCACAACAGATACTTTAATAGATAAGTACAATGGTAGAAAGATTATTAATGCAAGAAATAAGGCGGTAATGCCTGGGCTGATAAACGCTCATTGTCATTTCTTACAGGATTTCCTGAAAGGTGCTAGAGATGATTTGCCATTAATTGATTGGATTGATCAAGTGAGTTTTCCGAGAATTAGGGTGGCTGTACAGGACTATCTAAATGGCAGAAATGAACTCCAAAACTTTGCCACTTTACATGGATGCATTACAAATATAAAATCGGGTATTACGAGCGTGGTTAATATGGAATGGGCAACACCTGTTGATACTATTAAAGTGTATGAAGACATTGGGATTAGGGCGGCACATACACTGACTATTACAGATAATCATAAATGGACACCTTCAGCGGCCATATTAAGTAATGACATATTGTTTAATTTAGCTGATGAGCTTAACGAACGATGTAAGGGTTCTAAGGATAATAGGGTTTCATTTTGGTATGGTTTAGCCTGTCCCAATTCATGTACCCCTGGTATGTTAACTAAAGTACGTGAACTAGCTGACATGAAGCATATCCCAATTCACATTCATTTAGCGGAAACAGAATATGAGTATAATAGCTTTAAAAAGAATTATAACAAAACTCCAACCGAATTCTTAAAGGATCTAGGAGTTTTAGGAAATGATGTTCTAGCGGCTCATTGTATCTGGGTAACAGATGAAGACATAAAGATACTAAAAGAGACAGGAACATCGGTAGTTCATAATCCTGAATGCAATATGAAAATAGGATCTGGAATAGCTCCTATAGCAAAAATTCTAAAAGAGGGCATAAATGTATCATTAGGTACAGACAGTTGTGCAGTTAATGATAATACAGATATTTTTCAAACCATGAGAATAGCAGTTATGCTTCAGCGGGTTGCAAATCTAGACTCTATGATTGTTTCAAGCTATCAAGCTTTAGAAATGGCTACTATAGGAGGAGCAAAATCCCTTGGGTTAGGAGATCAATTAGGAACTTTAGAATCCGGTAAGCTAGCTGATATAATTCTGGTTGATCTTAAATCAGCTAACATGAGACCTATAAACAATATTATTAATAACCTAGTATATTGTGCTCAATCTGGAAATGTAGATACGGTTATAGTAAACGGAAATATAGTCATGGACAATAAAATCATGCTAACTGTAAATGAAGAAGAGGCACTTTATGAAGCTGAAGCCTATGCATTAGGGCGTTTTAAAGAAGCGGGGTTAAGTGTACCCTCATATTACCTTACATCTATAAAGGAGGGCAAAGAATGAAGGCAGCTGTATTAATTAAACCTCTGAAATTTCAGATTATTGAAATAGAGCAACCTGAGCCTGGACCCTTTGAGGTAAGGATAAAAGTGAAAGCAGCTGGTATATGTGGAACAGACCTAGAGGCTTATAAAGGCAATAGCCCAAAAGGGTGGACTATACAGTATCCATTTCAAATGGGTCATGAATTATCTGGTGTTGTAGATAAATTAGGAACAGAAGTACAGGGTTTTAAAATTGGAGACCACGTTGTACCGGATGGAAGGCTTGTTTGCGGTAGATGTATTAATTGTCATAAGGGTCACTTCAATGCATGTTTGAATGCTGGGTATACTTCTGGGGGATTTAAAGAGTATAGTGTTTATCCTTTTCAAAATCTTGTGAAGATTCCCAATGGTGTCTCATTTGAAGAGGCGGCTTTAACTGAACCACTATCTTGCTGCATATATGGCACTAGCCAATTAAACATACCATTAGGCTGTAATGCAGTAGTAATAGGTGATGGGCCAATTGGACTTTTACATGCACAGATTTTACGAAGTCGTGGTGCCAAAACTACAATAATAGGAATAACCAAGGAACGCCTAGAGGTAGCAAAAGGTCTAGGTTTTGATTCTATAATAAATGCTGAAAACCAGGATATGGTTGAAGAAGTAAAGCATATAACTGGCGGCTATGGTGCTGATATTGTGATATCAGCTGTAGGTAATGAAAAGGTTTTAGAAGATGCATTAATTATTTCAGCAAGAAAAGGACAGGTGTTATATTTCGCTGCAGTAATGAAAGATAAAATTCAATTAGATTTAGACCTCGTCCACTATAAGGAGTTAAGGCTAATAGGCAGTTATGATTCAACTTTAGCAAATTATAGAGATGCTCTAAAACTTATGTTTTTAAATCAGATTGATGTTAAACCACTTATTACTCATTCATTTTATTTAACAGACATTAAACAGGCATTTGAAGCAGCACATTCTCAACAGGGAATGAAAATTGTAATTAAAAATGAATGCTAATCTTGAATTAATTTAAGTAAAGCAAATTGGAGGTATCGAGGTGTCTATGCTATTAAATAATGTTTATATTGAAGATACTTATGCAGAGTCTTGGAAGTTAGAAGTGGTACGTTTGGTTATTACAGCTGTTTCATCAGATATTGCAATGGATGCTGCTCAACAGTTTACAGGAGCTGCTGGTTCAAGTGAGTTGGGCTCAAAAATTAATGGTGGCATTGAGAGAAATGCTTTACCTCAAGAAACTCCTGATAATAGACCTGGTGTTATTATAGCAATGACTATGCCCCCTCATATGAGAGATCAGTTTCTTGAAGAATTAGCTTTAAGATATCACCTTGCTACATTGATACCTACTATTACAATATTTGATTGTATGTTATCGGGCTTAGAGAATGTCGAAAAATTTAGAATTAATAGTCTCCTAGAAGAGAATTGGCAAGGAGTAAATTCTTTTAGGAATGAAAGTGGAAGAGATATATGTATTGTACCTACGACTACAGGATTTTTTAAATATGAAACAGAGGTATCCATTTCAACCAGCGGGGTAGATGGCCATTTCGTTTGCTATGCAGAAAATGAGGTTTCAGCTGTAATAGCCATTAAAGCAGCGAAAGATGCATTTGAGGGAATTGATGGAGTGTCTCCTATGGGATTTGGTCTTGAGCAGATTTATAAGCTTCATCAGTATTGCCCTGAATTAAGAAATAGAGTTGATGAAACAAAGGTACCAGAAGGTGTTGGTTCAATTCTAAATATATTATTCTTTGGCGTCAGCGAAGACTTAGTGGCTATAGCAATTAAACAGGGGATAGAAGCTGCAGTTAGAGTACCAGGTGTTATACAAATTGGAGCAATGAATTTTGGGGGGAACTTTGGACCACATAAGTTTTACCTACAAAAACTATTTAAAGTGTAAAGTATATTAATCAGTTATTTAGAGACTGAGTGTGCTATTGAGCAGGATTATTATTCAGGAAGGAGGGGTAAAAGAGTCTAACCATTATAGAAAGGGAGTGATGAGGAGAAAAATGGGTTTTATTGTCAGAGTATTCTAGGTTTATTGATACCAAAAAAATATGGAGGTGTTAATTAAAATGGCACAGATGACACCAAATACTGGGTCAATTGAAAGAGTTCGGGAAACACTACCAACCCCTACAACAATTCACATTGTAACTTGTGCTATATGGGCAGGTATTATTGCAGTATTGCAAACTATTTCCATGTTAGGGTTTGGAATTTCAGCAGTAATAGTTAGTTTAAATATTGCTGTAAGTCTTTATGTTGTAGCAGGTTTGTGGTTTGGAGTATGGGGGATACTTGGTGCATGTATCGGAATGATTATAGGTAATTCTATAGGGGGCATGCCCTTAATTACAACATTATTATTTCAATTAGCTACAGTTTTTGAAATTGCTGTTCCCGCCTTAGCATTTCGTTACTTTGCATGTAGTCCTTTAGCAAGAGATATGAAAAGTATTGTTGTGTTTATTCTTTTTGGAGCTTTAATCAATAGCTTGATATCATCATTTTGGAGTGCTTGGTACGTCGTGTTAGGACAGACAGCTCCCGAATTTTGGTTAATGGCAGTTTGGCCTTCTTGGTTTGGCGGCTCTTTTGTTGGCAGAATTATTTTAGGGCTCATCGCTTTATGGGTATTGTCACCATTTATTGTACGTTTCCGAGGACATGTGCCAAATGAACCAGGTCGCTGGTTGGCGTAACTATAATATAGGAGGTGCAACCACATGGTAGAAGATGTAAAAGAAGTTAAGAATGCTGATGATAGTTGGACCAAAGGTATTATGATTTACAATGTTGTGTTTACTTTGGCAGCTACTGGCTTAGTAACGTATGTTTTATTGGTGGTAATTCCAAATTTAAGTAAATAGTAAATATAATATATTGATAGGTTGATCAGTTCCATCTAAACTGATCAACCTATCTACCAATAATAAGAGCAAAAAATACTCCTAGAAAGTAGTCTGGATTGGGAGGATTGGAATATGGTACAGAATTTTCTTCGTGGAAAGCTTTCATATGCAAAAGGAACAATTGAGTTTGGAATAGGAAAACCTATCTTGTGTATCAATGATCAGATGGGATATTGTATAGAAAAACCTGAAGTACTTGCAGAACTGCAGGATGGCTGTCTGGCCAGTTTATTAAAACTTGCTGAGGATGGCATGGAAATGGGAATAAATGTTGTTAATGTTCAGCTTATGCAACCTAAACTAGACCAGCTAAAGTTGCTGCCAAGAGTAATAGAGTTACTTGTGGAAAAAACAGGCTGCTGTATTGCAATTGACGCCCGGGATACTAAAGTGGTAGAAGCAGGCTTAGCAGTTTATCCATATAAGGCCATGTGTAACATAGTAAATGGAGAAAAAGATAATCTAAAAAAGATGTTGCCAATAATAGCTAAGTATGGTGCAGCTGTTGGAACGGCTTTAGTTTATGAAAAGGGAATACCTGAATCTGTAAAAGATAGAGTGTTTGTTGCAAAACGTATAGTAGATGCCGCAGAAGCACATGGTATACCTCGTGAAGATTTAGCTATAGACGCTGTGTGTTTACCTATTGGGGTAGTCCCAAATAGTATGCAGGTTACTCTAGAAACAATTAAAGCATTTCATGAAGAGCTGGGAGTACCAGCACTACTCGGTATAAGTAATGCAGGATATATGATGCCAAACCCGGGACTAATTGACTTAGCGTACTTTGTTTCTGGAGCTTCCTGGGGGTTAAATGTGGCAATGGTTAATCCATCAACCCCACATTTAAGCCAGATGACTTCGACTATGGATTTTTTGAATGGTATAGACCCATATGGCGTTGAATTTATCAAGCAATACAGAAAAAGTCTTTCTTATAAACAATAATGGATAGATATAGACACTTAACTAAAAGGAGTGGAGGACCGTGGAAACAGCCACATTGGCAACACCAGGATCAAAAATAGAGTATAGAAAAACAATTTTTGGCTACACGCCCAAGGAGACACCGTTTTCGGTATTACATCCGTTGGCAAGGATAATGATCGTTATAGTTTTCAATATTCCTTTCCTTATTGTCAACCCTTTTCTGAACTTAATTTTTCTTGCTACTGTTTTAATCTGCTATAGGGTAGCTAATGTACCAAAAGCTTACTTGTTAAAGTTTACACCTTTTTTGTTTATTTTAACGTTCTTCTTGTTTTTAAGCTTTGCTTTTTTCCCTTCAGTATGGATAAAGCCACCTTACGAGTATGTTATTTTTCAATTCGGCTTTACGTATTATTATGAAAACTTTATAGCAACTGTAACAATGTGGGTTAGATGGATGTCAGCCATTTTTGGTGTAATATTTGTTTTATCTATCATTGATGAAAGAGATATAAACATTGCATTAAAGAGTCTACGCTTTCCATATTTTTTTAGATTTATAGTAGCTACTGCATTACGTTGTTTCTTTACCTTCTACTACGATGCAATGCAAATAATTGAAGCACAAAAAGCTCGAGGATTAGATTTAGATAGCATGGGGATGTTAAGAAAAGCCAAATATTATGCTGCTGTTATGGTGCCATTAATAATGATTGAACTCAAAAAAGCAGATGAGATGTCTGATGCTTGTGATTCAAGAGGATATGTGACAACGTTTAAATCAAAGGATTATAACAGAACTGAATATATCGGACATGATAAAATCCTTAAATTTCATGATAAGGCATTTATAATATTTGTAGTATTGTTCCTTCTGGCAGTTTTAATTGCAAGATTTCTACCAATAATTGGTCCAATTATAAAATGGATTCCTGCTGACCCTGCTTTCTGGCCATCATTGTTTCAAAGGTTTTTTTAAATAGCACTAATAAAATAACTGAAGGGGGTATAGATAAATGTCTCAGCCTTTTATAAGTGTTAAAGATGTTCACTATAAGTATCCAGATGGCACTAAGGCAATTTATGGGGTTGATTTGGATATCTATGAGGGAGAAATAGTATCTATTGTAGGACAAAATGGTTCTGGAAAAACCACTCTGGTAAAGCATTTTAACGGACTGCTTAAACCTACAGAGGGAGACGTGTTGATAGGTGGAGTAAGTGTAAAAGAACAACCACTAGGTACTCTTGCAAGAACTGTTGGTTATGTATATCAAAATCCAAGTTTGCAACTGTTTTGCAGAAGTGTAAGAGACGAAGTATCCTTTGGTTTGAAACTATTAAAAGTGCCAAAGGATCAGATAGCTAAAACAGTTGAAGAAGTTTTGGAAACAGTAGGGTTGCTAGATAAAATTGATGAGTATCCTTTCTTTTTAACCATGGGTGAAAAACAGAGAGTAGCTATAGCTGCAATACTGGCTTTACAACCAAAGGTATTGATAGTGGATGAACCTACTACTGGTCAAGACTATAAAATGGCTTATCAGTTTATGAAACTTTTTGAGAAACTAAACAAAGAAGAAGGAAAAACAATAATATTTATTACTCACGAGATGAGATTTTCAACAGAATTTGCAAAAAGAACTGTAGTAATGAGCCGTGGGAAGATATTATTGGATGGGCCATCGGGACACGTTTTTACTCAAGTTGATAAATTAAAAGAAGCTTTCGTTGCACCTCCTCAAATTACTGAGCTAGTTTTAAAAATGGGTGAATCAGGTATAAAATCAGACATACTTACCGTTTCGGAATTATTTGCTGAAATTAAAAAGATTCACAAGAAAAGGGGGGGCGGCAAGTGGAGTATATAATTGATATTGACAATTTATCCTGGCAGTACAAAGATACTGAGAAGTGGGTGCTTAAAGATATTTCATTGAAAATTAAAAAAGGTGAGTTCATAGGTATAATGGGTCAAAATGGTGCAGGTAAAAGTACTTTCTGCCGATGCCTGAATGGTCTAATACCACATAGATTTAATGGATCTATGAAAGGTAAAGTGATGATAGACGGTGAAATAGATACCTTTGACATGCCCATTGCTGAATGTGCCAGGAAAGTTGGTATGGTATTTCAGGACCCTGATGCCCAGTTCATTAGGGGAACTGTAGAAGAAGAGATAGTCTTTGGTGCAGAGAATGCAGGTTTCTCGATACAAGAAATAAAGGATAGGCTAGAGTGGACTTTAAACGAAGTAAATTTGGATAGGGGTTTTTTAGACAAGCCCCCTAGTGATCTATCGGGTGGCCAAAAACAGAGAGTAGCTATTGCCGCATCCCTCATACTAAAACCTAAAATTATGGTTTTAGATGAACCTACTTCTCAGGTTGATCCCATTGGTAAACTGGAGGTATTTAAAGTTATACAAAGACTTCGTAAAGAGCATGACATGACAGTAATACTAATTGAGCACAGATCAGATGAAATTTTAAAATTCGCTGATAGAGTATTACTATTAGATGAAGGACAAATATTGATGTCTGAACCACCTAATAAGTTCTTTCAAAAGGTAGACTTGTTAGAAGCAAAATGTGTATATCCACCACAAGTTGCACAGTTAGGGTATTTGCTTCACAAAGATCCCGATATTCAACTGCCAATGGAAGAAATACCTGTTACTGTTGAGCAAGGTATTGAATGTTTAAAGAAGATATTACAACTTTAACTGACTAACTTGGTGTAAGTCTCGCATCTTCTAGCTTTGCACTGGTATAAGTAAAATTTTATTCTAAAATTAACTTATACTGGCGTAAGTGGGAGTACAACGCCAACTAAGTCATTCATTCGTAGCTCTAACTTTGTATTAGCAGTTCTAACCTTAGCAAATAAAAAACAATTTACTAAGCTAAGAACTGCGTCAAATTCAGCGGGAGTAGAATCTCCCCCTGAATTAAGATCTTACTTCAATTTTACAAGTTTTTTATCAAAAAGGAGGCTATTCATTTATGAAGTATAGAATAATGGGAAAAACAGGGTACAATGTTTCAGAAATAGGTTATGGTGCATGGGGTATTGGTGGCGATTGGTGGAAAGGTGGGTCTGATGACGAGGCATTAAAGGGATTGCATAAAGCAATAGATTTAGGTGTTAATTTTATTGATACGGCTTTAGGTTATGGGAATGGTCATAGTGAGCAGCTAATTGGTAAAGTATTAAATGAAAGGTCAGAGAAAATTTATGTTGCTACAAAAATTCCCCGTAAGGACGTTATGAGACCCGTAGAACCGGGCACTCCGATTTCCGGGGCTTATCCTAAAGATTGGATTATTGAATGTACAGAAAAGAGCTTGAAAAACTTAGGTTTAGAAAAGATAGATATTCAGATGTTCCACTTTTGGACAAATGAGTGGGTTAATGATGATGGTTGGAAGGAAGCAGCGGCATTATTAAAAGAGCAGGGTAAGATTGGTGCCTTTGGTGCTTCAATAAATTTCCCATACAATAATCTAGATAATGGAATTCCAGCAATAGAATCAGGACATTTTGACGTTTGCGAGGTTGTTTACAATATATATCAGCAGGAACCAGAAGAAGATATTTTTAAAGTAGCATTAAAAAATAATGTAGGTATCATTGCAAGGTGCCCTTTGGATGAAGGTTCATTATCTGGAAAGGTTGGCCTAGATTCAGTATTTCCTGAAGGAAGCTTCCAGGAGTATTACTTTAGAGACGAACGTAAACAAGAAGTATATGATAAAGCCAAGGAACTACAGTGGTTAATTGATGAAGGTTATGCTTCTTCTTTACCTGAAGCAGCTTTGCGTTTTCCATTAAACCAAGAGGCTGTTTCAACTATAATCGTGGGAATGAGAAATGAAAAGCACGTCGGTAGTAACTGCGGTGCCTCAGATAAAGGTCAGTTACCTCAGGAAGTGATAGAAAGACTTAAGGCCCACAAATGGCCACACGATTACTGGGCTTAAACGTATTTAGCTATTTCCTTTATATATAGATTTTTAATAGTTTAACGTAACTGGCTTCACTCCAACTTGATAGCATATATGGGAAAACAAATGGAGTGAAGCCAGTTTAATTTCCAATGCAAATATCTAAAGGTTTATGACTAGTTTTGGTAACGGTAGGAGGGGGATATCATGACAGAAGGCCTAACAGAATTGGAAAAAAAGTTAAATGGCAATGCAACAAGTAATGAATTTGAAAGAAGCTTTTATACTAGAGATTTAGCTCCTGTTCCAGATATCTTAAGTAAAGTGTTGTTTAATAGTATGCCGGACATGGTCATTCGCCCAACTAGTGTAGACGAGATTGTCCAAGTTTTGCAAACAGCCCATGAAGATCAAATACCGGTTACACCACGTGCGGGTGCTACTACAGCATATTTAAATGCTGTTCCTACTCAAAAAGGAATTGTGGTTGATCTAACATCATTAAAAGGAATCATAAATATAGATTTGGATAATTTACAAGTAGAAGTTTACGTAGGTACATCATGGAAAGAGTTAAATGCGGAGCTAAAGAAGCATGATTTAACAGTTCTTTCAGTACCTAGTAGTGGTGAGGCTTCTACAGTCGGTGGATGGTTTGCCATGGAGGGATATGGTATTGGAAGCTTGAAATATGGTTCATTCCATAAACAGGTAATAGCTGCAGAAGTTGTTCTTCCTCATGGAGAAATAATTAATTCTACTGTGGATAGTGATTATCCGCTAAGCTGGTTTGCTGGTTCAGAAGGCACATTAGGAATTGTTACCAAAATTACATTTAAGGTAAGAAGAACTCCTGAAAGGGAAGTTCATATTGCCATTGAATATAAAAATATTAAAGATATTCAGGACGCTTTGTTAATTATAGAAGATTTAAATAGTGATGACATTCCTTATAATGTTCATTGGTCTAATCCAGATTTTTATTATATGTTAAAGAAGATTGGTTATCCTGCCCATGAGGAGAATCATGTTTTGCTGGTAAGTTGCCAGGGAGAACATGAGAATACACAAGCAAGCATACAGATTGTAAATGAAATAGCTATTAAAACAAATGGTGAAATAGTTCAAAATAAGACAGGGGAAAATGAATGGAATGAAAGGTTTCGGTCTTTGAGAATAAAAAGGGGTGGACCTACGCTACTAGCAGCAGAAGTGATAATTCCAATTAATAGTTTAGGTGAATACTATAAACTAATTGAGAATTTTGGACAGAGAGCTGCTACCTATGGTC
Source organism: Desulfitibacter sp. BRH_c19 (assembly GCA_001515945.1). Lineage (NCBI taxonomy): Bacteria > Bacillati > Bacillota > Clostridia > Neomoorellales > Desulfitibacteraceae > Desulfitibacter > Desulfitibacter sp. BRH_c19. The sequence goes on along the minus strand of LOER01000034.1, from coordinate 121,189 downwards.
ATATGTTAGATGACCATAGAATAGTATTACTGCTTATGTATTATGCAGATGAAACAAAATCATTAGAGTATTTGTTTCTAATGGCCAAAACACAAAAAGTATATAATGGTGCAATAAAACTTGGGGGTAGACCCTATGGCATTGGAGTATGGAATTCTGTATATATACACAAGGCCTATTCACCAAAATTTATCAAGGAAATCTGGGGACGAAAGAAACTAATTGACCCTAAAAATATAATGAATCCTGGGAAAATATACGGGAATTCTAAATTGTTACACCCAAAAGTTTTTCAGATTGCTTCATCGAGTGCCAACGTAATAAGTAAGTTTTTAGGCATTGGAAAGGGGAGATGAGAGATATGAATAAACCTTTCTATACTGATTTGATAAATGAAACTTTGATATGTGCTCGATGTGGATACTGTAGAGTTGATTGTCCAATCCATAAGGTAATAGGATGGGAATCAAGTTCTCCAAGAGCGAGGATTAAGATTGTTAAGGATATGCTAGATAAAGATAAAGCTTTCAGTAAGCATGAGATAGAACGCATTTTTCAATGCACTTTATGTGGAAAATGTAGGGACGTATGTGCTACAGATATAGATACTGTGAGACTATGGACTGAAATAAGAAAAGAGATTGCTAGCAGGAAAAAGCATCCAGAAAATTTACAGGTTTTAAGTCAATCCATTCTAGAGAGTAAAAATATTACAGGTGAAGATTCACAAAGCCGTGAAATATGGCTTGATTCTCTTGATGATGAATACAAAAATAATATAGGAAAGCCTTCAAAACTATTATACTATCCTGGATGCACCAGTTCTTTATTTCCAATAGGGTACAAAATACCTCAGTCCTTCGTGCAGATACTAAAAATTGCTAATGTTGATTTTTCATTATTGGGTAAGATGGAACAATGCTGTGGGTTTCCGTTGATATGTTCAGGAGAATTTGACCAATGTGAAGAATTAATTACGGCTAACGTAGAAAACATAAAGCATCTTGGTGTCGAGGAAGTAGTTACCACCTGCCCTTCCTGTTACAATACTATTAAAAAGAATTGGCCGGAAGTGCTTAAAAGAGATCTGCCTTTTACTGTTAGTCATGTGTCACAATTTTTAGATAGAACTATTAAGGCTGGCAAAATAGAATTAGGAGAGTTTAATAAAAGAGTTACGTACCATGATCCTTGTGATCTAGGACGAAATGGAGGTATCTATCAAGAACCGAGAAGTGTTTTAAATAGTATTCCCGGGTTAGAATTAGTGGAAATGGAGTTTTCTAGGGAAAACGCAAATTGCTGTGGCGGAGGTGGCAGCCTTGAATCCGTTGATGCTGGGTTGTCAGGTAGTATAGCAAATAATCGGTTATCTGAGGTGTTAAAGGTGGGGGCGGAAATTCTTGTCTCGTCTTGTCAACAATGTAAAAGGACTTTTCATAGTGCAAGCAGAAAAAATAAGATTAGGATAACAGTTTTAGATTTAACAGAAATAGTATTAAAATCAATTAAAAATGTAGAAAAATAAGGAGGTATATCAATTTGGATATTAAAGGATATATATTACCGGATGAATTGCTTTATGATAAAAAACATTTTTGGATAAAAGATAAGGATACCTTTATAACTCTAGGAATGACTGATTTTGCAGTAAGACTTGCTGGAGAATTTGTATTTGTAGATATAGTTGAACCTGGAAAGAAGGTAGAAAAAGACAAAGTTTTTATGTCAGTAGAATCGGGAAAGTGGGTTGGAAGAGTAACCTCACCTATTGATGGAGAAATTGTTGAGGTTAATGAAGAGTTAGAGTTTGAACCAGAAAAGCTTAATGAGGATTGCTACGAAGAAGGTTGGTTAGTAAAAATAAAAATTAGAGACAGAAGTCAACTGGAAGAACTAATGACGGTAAAGGAAGTTGAACCCTGGCTTTTAGATGAAATAAAGCGTGTTAAGGGTGAAGACAAAGAATAGCATGATTTGGAAAGATAGGTGTTAATTGATGACAGCTTGGCGTTTATTAGATACAGGTGTATTGAATGCTGCTGAAAATATGGCACTTGATGAGGCGATTTTATTAGCTAAAGCAAATAACTGGGTGCCAAATACCTTAAGGTTTTTACAGTTTAGCCCACCATGTGTATTAGTAGGTTATCATCAAATGATGGAACAGGAAATTAGAATTGATTATTGCGAGAATAATGGTATAGAAATGAACAGGCGAATAACGGGTGGTGGAGCATTGCTCTGGGATGAAACACAACTGGGATGGGAAATATTTGCAAGCAAAGATCATCCTGCTATACCTTCTAAAATAGAGGATCTCTATGAAAAAATGTGTGAAGCGGTCTGCTATGCTTTAAATATATTGGGGGTAAATGCACGTTTTAGATACAGAAATGATATTGAAGTAAACAAACGAAAAATATCTGGTACTGGAGGAACAGAGCTAGAGAATGCATTTATGTTTCAGGGAACATTGCTGATTGATTTTGATGTAGATGTAATGTTGAAGGCGTTAAGAATACCAACTGAAAAGTTAAAAGACAAAGAGATTCAGTCTGTCAAAGAGAGAGTAACATGTCTTAAATGGGAACTAGGATATGTACCTCCTTTAGAGGATATTAAAAGTGCGATTGAGAAGGGTTTTAGCAAAATATTAGGAACTACATTTATTCATCAACCTTTATCATCCCAGGAAAACCAACTATATATAGAGGCTTTACCGAGATTTAAATCCAATGAATGGATAAACAAAATACGATTTTCTAATTTAAAACGCCAGGAATTAAGGAGTTTGTATAAAAACAAAGGTGGTTTAATACGAGTATCCCTGGTCTTAAATTCACTTTCAAGAAGAATCAATAGTATATTAATAACTGGGGATTTTTTTGTATATCCTCGTAATGCTATTTTTGATTTGGAGTGTTTATTAAAGAACTCCTCAGCTAACAATCTGGAACTAAGAAAAACGATAACTAATTTCTTTAAGCTGAACTCTGTGAGAGTTCCCGGTTTATCAGCATCTGATTTCACAAATGCAATTTGGGATGCAGTTAAAAAAGTCGATTTGTTGAAAGAAGGTATCTCTTCATCAGATGTTAATTCAATCTTTACTGTCTGTGGTGATTTTTTAAACATTAATAACCCATCAGTTTTACTTTTACCTTATTGCGGAAAAACACCAACTTGTAAATATCGAAAAAAAGAGGGGTGTAGTGTGTGTAAACAATGTTCCATCGGAGATGCCTTTCAGCTTGCAAAGGATTATGATTTGCTCCCAGTTACAATTCAAAATTATGAAATGTTAGAAGAAACACTATGGAAGCTTAAAAAAGAAGGTGCAAATTCCTTTATAGGATCATGCTGTGAAGCGTTCTATGCTAAACACAAAGATGATTTTGAAAGAATAGGTATGCCTGGAATATTAATAAATCTTGATAATACGACTTGCTATGATTTAGGAAAAGAAAGAGAAGCTAAAATAGGCACATTCGAAAACCAAACATTCTTAAACATGAAATTAATTGAGCAGGTTATAAGGTTAAAAAGTACATCAAAATCAACTATTTGTAGGAGTTTGAGCAATGTTAAGCATGAAGGAAAAATATGATGTAGCAGTTATTGGTGCAGGCCCTTCAGGGATAGCCGCAGCCAACTGCTTAGCTAAAAAAGGTTTAGATATAATTATTTTTGAGAAGCGCCCAAACTTGGGACCACCTGTGAAATGTGCAGAGTTTGTGCCAAAACTATTATATAACTACTGTAAAATTCCTAAAGATACAATCGGTCAAGAAATTGAACATTTAGAAACTCATCTCCCAGATTGTAAAATGGTGGTAACTAAATCCCCTGGATATATTTTAAATAGACATCTTTTTGAAAAGCATTATTTGGAGGAAGCTCTTAATAATGGTGCAAACCTCAGCTTACATTCTGAGGTTTTAAATGTCGATCACCACCTATTGCTGGTTAAGAAGAAAGAACAAACCAAATTAATAGAGGCTACCTATATAATAGGTGCGGATGGTCCCCTTTCAGTTGCTAGAAAATATATAACCACAGAAAAGACTCACCTGGCACAATCATTACAATGTGTCATAAAGTTACAAAGAAAACAAGACAACACACAGGTTTATTTTCACTCTGATTATTATATGGGCTATGGATGGGTATTTCCAAAAGGTCCAACTGCAAATATTGGCCTTGGAATTTCCTGCAAATCAGGTGTAAGAATCAAGGATGTTTGGGGTAAATTTCTTGAAAGATTGCGGATTGATAGCTCAGACATAATATCATTCACAGGTGGATTGATACCTGCAAGTGGATTGTTGAGAAATATCGTAAAGAATAATGTGATACTAATTGGAGATGCAGCAGGTATAACCCATCCAATAACAGGTGCAGGAATTGCTAATGGTATTATAAGTGGTGAAATTGCAGCTTCAATAATTACTGAAAACGGTAACCGAGGTTACAAATCTCTAGAAAAATATGAGAAAGAAATTCAAACGTTATTTGGTAGAAGTAATGAATTAGCGTTAAAAAATAGAAGATATCAAGAAAATCATTGGACAAGAGATCCCAAAATATTAACCGACGTAATAAAAAACACATGGATAGCATTTCCATCTTACAGTCACAAAACAAAGAGGTGAGCTTGAATGCAAAATAATTTATCAAATGAGGAATTTCAGAGCCCAGACTATGTTCAAACAAGTTTAGCTGCAAGCATAACATTAGGTTTTAAGGATGGATTATTCTATAGAGATGCAAAGTTAAAAGGTTTAAACTTGCTTGTTACCTATAATAATAAATGTATAGCTAACTGTAGTTATTGTGGATTATCTAAGGACAGAGACTTAAACAACAAAAAAAAGACATTCATTCGTGTCTCATGGCCAACTTACTCTCTAGAAGAGATTATTAATGCAATGAAGACTCGTAAAAGTCCCATTCAACGTGTTTGTGTTGGTATGATAACACATCCTAGGGCAGTTAAAGATTCTATAAAAATAATACAAAATATCAAAAAGGAAACAGGGTTACTAATCAGCACCTTAATTACACCTACGGTTTTAAAAGACAACGATTTATTGGAGTTAAAAATAGCTGGTGCAGATATGTGTGGAATAGCAATTGACTGCGCTACGGAATTGTTATTTGAAAAACGCAGGGGAAAATCTGTATCAGGTCCTCATCGTTGGGCCAAGTATTGGAGTACAATTGAAAAGGCAGTAACAGTTTTTGGCAAATACAAGGTGGGAATTCATCTGGTTGTAGGGTTAGGCGAAAGTGAGTTTGAAATGACCTCCATTATTCAAAAAGCACATAATTTAGGAGTTCTCACTCATTTATTTAGCTTTTATCCAGAACATGGAAGTCAAATGCAAGAGTATCCCCAACCATCCTATGGAACTTATCGAAGAATTCAGATGGCTAGGTACTTGATTAACAATAACATAGCCAGTATTGATCAAATGCACTTTAATTCAAAACAGCAGATAACTGATTTTGGTCAAAACATTGAAAAATATTTAGAAAATGGTGAGATATTTATGACATCTGGATGTGCTGGTACTGATGGGAAGGTTGCATGTAACCGTCCATATGGAAATGAACGTCCTTCTCAACCAATTAGGAATTTTCCATTTTTACCTAATAAGGATGATCTAAATTTAATAAAAAAACAGCTTTGGCATGACCTTATTAGTGAGGAAAATTTATGATGACACTTAAAGAAGAACTAAAACAAGCCTTTAAACAACCACTAGAAAAACTATTAAATGAAGCATGGTCAATTAGAAAGAAATATCATCCAAATGAGATTAAGTTTTATGCACCTAGTTCTAAATATTATGAAGCCACAAATTACAAAAATGACCCTTGGAAATTTGTAACGATATCAGTAACCGGGGACAAATGCAACCTGAAATGTGATCATTGTAAGGGTAATCTTTTAAAGACAATGCACCATGTTAATAAACCAGAAGAAATGATTGCATTGGGGAATAAGCTCTTAAAGAATAATTGTGAAGGTGTTTTAATTAGTGGAGGAGCAGATCAACATGGAGAAGTTCCATTGCTAAAGTTTAAGGATGGGATTATATATTTGAAAAAGATTGGATTAAATGTTATTGCTCATACTGGCCTAATTAGCTCAGAAACAGCTAGTATGCTTAAAAGGTGTAAAGTTGACCAGGTGCTACTAGATCTGATAGGAGATAGAGATACGATTCGTAACGTTTATCATTTGAATAAGACACCTGAGGACTATGAGAAATCCTTATCTATTTGTAATGACTTCGGATTAGAAGTTGCACCTCATATTGTTATTGGATTAGATTATGGTTCTATAATAGGTGAAATTGAATCCATCTTGATGTTAAGAAAATATCAGGTGCAAACTATTATTTTAGTGGTTTTAGTTCCATTAAAAGATACACCGATGTCAAAAATAGAAGGACCAAGTATAGATGATATAGCAAAAGTAATTTCACTAGCTAGAATTTATAATCCAAGAGCTAAATTGCAGTTAGGTTGTGCTAGACCTCCTGGCAAAATGAAGGTGAAAATTGAGAACCACGCTGTAAAGGCAGGAGTAAATGGTATTGCATATCCTTCGGAGCAAACAGTAGAAATATGTGAGGAATTAGGTTTTATTACTTCATTCAATTCACAGTGTTGCAGCATGCTTTAATTTTTTTTAAATTTTTAAAATTCTGGGAGGAAGTTTTTAGTTTTAGTCGAATTGTATAAACTAATTATATATAATGAAAATTATTAGTGAAAAGTTGCATATTTGAAAAACAACAAAAGTAAAAGTAACTTCGACTAACTAAACGTAGTCTATCCAGGAGGATAATGAAATGACCATAGGAGCTAAGATCAAAAAATTGCGTAACATTAAAAGCAAAACTTTAAAAGAATTAGCAGAAAAAACTGGTTTGTCTACTTCCTTTCTTAGCCGTTTGGAAAATGATAAAGCTGAAGCAACATTGAATGACCTAAGAAAGTTAGCTGATGAATTAGATGTATCAGTTATCAGTCTCCTTCCCGATGAGTTTGAAGAGGATATTAGACTTGTTAGGAGGAAGGAACGCCATACGATTTTACAGCCTTCGTCAAATGAAAACTGTGAACCATGTGTGTTGGAATTCTTATTATGGGGAAGCAAAATAAATTTAGAACCAACATTAATGACCATACCGCCCGGATCTGATTCTGGAGGAGTGGCTATACATGCAGGCGAGGAATTTTTATTTGTTCTTGAAGGTGAACTGAAAGTTTATTGTGGAGAAAAAAGTTTTGATTTAAAAGAAGGAGATACCCTAGGTTTTCCTGCACAATACCCTCATAGGTGGGAAAATATAACTGGACAAAACAGTAGGATTATTGTAGCAAGCTCGCTTCCTACATTTTAATTATAATTAATTGAATACGATCCATTTACATAATAATAGTCAAAAAAAAGAATAAAGAAATAGTTAAATAATTTGAAAATTTAAAAAGGGTTTTTAAGATAAATAGAGAATATTTCTAATATGAGAAATTCTCTATTTATTTTGCATATCTGCAAATTTAAGGTGGTGTTCAAGTAATGACAGTTAAAATTTTAGGGATAAACGGAAGTGCTAGGAAAAAAAGTGGGACTGAATTTGCGTTGGAGCAAGCCTTAGAAGCGGCTAAAGAAATAGACGCAGATGTAAAAACGGAACTTATTAGTCTTAGAAGTAAAAACATTAAAATGTGTATACATTGTGATGGTTGTTTTAGAAAAAATAGTTTGTGCATAGTTCAGGATGACTTTCAGGAGGTTCAAAAGGCCTTTCTGGAAGCAGATGGATATATTTTTTCTAGCCCCGTATATAACATGAATGTAACACCTGTAATGAATGCTTTTATGAGTAGGGTTAGACCTACATGCCTAGTTTATCCTGGTCATTTCACACGTAAAGTTGGTGGTGCAATAGTTGTTGGTGGTGGAAGAAATGGCGGCCAGGAGATGACAATTCTTACTATTCATAATTTTTACCAGACATATGAAATATTATGCTGTGGTGGATCCTTACATGAGCCTGCAGGTGCAATGATTTGGAGTGTAGATGGTTCATATGAGGGTGCAACCAAGGATAAGGTAGGCATTGAAGGTGCTCAAAGATTAGGCAAAAGGGTTGCTCAAACAGCTGCACTATTAAAAACTGGTTGGGAACAGTTTGAAAAGGAGAACAAAACCATATATCAAACTGAAAACTGGTGGGAGTACTGATTAACAGTAAATGCATAAAGGAAAAGGTGATATGATGGGAAGCATTCTAATTAAAGATGGTTATGTAATTACAATGAACGAAAACTCGGACAATATTCATGCCGATATTTTAATAGATGATAATAAGATAAAAAAAATAGAAGCTAATATTGCCTCTGATGAGGCAGATGAGGTAATTAATGCGAAAGATAAAATAGTAATTCCAGGACTGATTCAAACACATGTACACTTATGTCAGACTCTATTTAGAAACGTAGCTAATGATCTGGAGTTAATGGATTGGTTAAATATTATCATGCCCTTAGAAAGTTGTCATGATGAAGAGACGGCATATATATCAGCGAAATTGGCAATAGCAGAAATGTTAAGATTTGGAACTACAACAATTAATGATATGGGAACAGTTAGTTTTGCAGATGCAGCTGCGCAGGCTGTAAAGGATACTGGAATTAGAGCCCAGTTAGGTAGAACTATAATGGATAGTGAATGGACACCAGAGTATATACGTCACGATACTGACCAGGGTTTGCAAGAAACTGACGAATTTATTAAAAGATGGCACAATGATCCCAGTTGTAACATTACCTGCGGAATACCTATAAGATGGGTTTTAAACATTAGTGATCCATCAATTATTGGTATCAGAGAAATTGCAAAGAAATATAGCATCCCAATTCATACACATGCTAATGAGAATACACAGGAATGCCAGGTTATATTGCAGGAAAAGGGTATGAGTACAATAGAGTACTTTTATAAGTTTGGCTTAATGGAAAGTAAGATGCAAATAGCCCATTGTATTTGGGTGTCAGAACGAGAAAAACAGATTTTCAAAGAAAACAATGTGAGTATCCTACACTGTCCATCTTGTAATCTTAAGGCTGCATCTGGAATTGCTCCAATAACTGAATACATAAAGGAAGGGATTAACGTATCAATTGGTAGTGATACAGCTGCATGTAATGATAACCTTGACCCATTTATAGAAATGAGATTGGCTAGTTTAATTCAAAAGGTGAATAAAGGAGCAACATCTATGTGTGCTAACGATGTCTTTTCTATGGCTACAATAGAAGGCGCTAAAGCACTTGAACTAGAAAAGCAAGTAGGAAGTCTAGAAGTTGGAAAGCAGGCGGATTTAGTCATTCTAGATAAGAATATTTGGAACACTCCTTTTTATGACGATAAAGTATTCTCCTCGTTGGTATATTCATTTAATGGTCGAGATGTTAACACTACCATTGTAAATGGAAAAGTATTGGTAAAGGATGGGCAGATTATTGGATTTGATACTGACGAGCTTAGAAAAGAAGCAGAGAAAGCTATTAAGAGAGTTACTGAAAGAGCAATTAAAAGAGGGTTGTATAGGGGGTAAATTATATTATAGCTTTTTATGATTTGCCTACTTCAAAATAAGGGGAGGTATGTTAAGGTGAAAATTTTAAGTAAAAAACTATTATTGGTTGCAGTATGTGTGCTTTTAGCTTTCGGTTTAGTTGCCTGTGGCGGAGGCCAAGAGCCTGCGGAGGTTGAAGGGGAAGATCAAAAGGTTAAAGTTGCATTGATGATGGATTCATCCATTACAGATGGAGGTTGGTCTCAGAGTGTATATGAAGGTTTGCTAATGGCCGAAGAGGAATTTGATATTGAAATTGCCTATACTGACATGATTGGTCCTGCTGATCAAGAGGCTATCATGAGAAACTATGCTCAAAACTATGATGTGATTATGGCTAATGGTTATCCATTTGAAGATGTTATTCATCGAGTTTCTGAAGAATTCCCAGATAAAATGTTTATTGGTATAGAGCTTCCAACGGCTGGGCCCAACATAATGACAGCACGGATTGAGCGGGGAGAGTCAGGGTACATTCAGGGCACAATAGCTGCTAAAATGACTAAAACAAACAAGATAGGTTATGTTTCTGCCTTTGAAGCACCTCATACGGACAAAGAGTTGGAGATCCTTAAAGAGGTAGTCGCAGAGTTAAATCCTGAAGCTGAGGTAATTGCTGTTTATACTAGTGACTGGGCAGACGTGAATTTGGCAAAACAGGCAGCTGACTCTCTGGCTGATAGAGGTGCTGACATTTTCACTACTGCTTTCCATCCTGGTAATATGGCTGCCATTCAACTGGCTCAGGAGAGAGATGGTATTTATGTTATAGGTATGCAAGTCGATTCTTATGATCTTGGACCAGATGTAGTGTTAACAAGCACTTTAACAAATACAACTATGGTTGTAAGAAATGCTATTAAGGATGTTTTAGAAGGTAACTATAAACCAGGAACTTCAGCTACCTATGGTTATAAAGAAGGAGCAAACTCTTTAGGTAAATTTGGAAACAACATGCCTGAAGAACTAAAAACAGAAATTGAACAGCTTGTTGAAGATATTAAAGCAGACAAAGTGGATATTAACACAGACGTACCAGGATACGATTAAAAACTCTTTAAGGGGAGTGAGAACTCCCCTTAAACCCTTTAACCCTTTAAAACGTATTCAGGAGAGGATTATAGTATGAGTGTTTCGATGCTTGAATTAAAGAATATGTGTAAGTATTTTTCAAGGGTGGTTGCTAATGATAGGGTTTGCTTGGAAATATTTCCAGGTGAGATTCATGCTCTGTTAGGGGAAAATGGTTCGGGAAAAACAACTTTGATGAATTGTGTGTATGGCCTTTACACTCAAGATGAAGGCAAAATAATATGGCAGGGTAAAGAGCTTAAGAATAATAACATATTAACAGCAATTGAAAAGGGAATAGGCATGGTCCATCAACATTTTATGTTGGTTCAAAACCTTACTGTTTTGGAAAACATAATACTTGGTTTGCCATCAGGTAAAGGACCTTTTCTAGACAGGAAAAATGCAGCTAAGAAAGTGAGAGAAGTTCTTCAGACATATAATTTGAAGATTGACTTAGATGCCAAAATTTCTGATATGCCAGTAGGTTTGCAGCAATGGGTGGAGATTATTAAGGTTTTATGCCTTAACACTAAACTGCTTATTTTAGATGAACCTACTGCGTCCCTCACACCTGAGGATATTAAGGAATTGTTTAAGTTTTTAAAGGAGTTTACATCAAAGGGTAATTCCGTTATATTAATTACTCATAAATTAGAAGAGGTTCTGAGAGTCTCTGATCGTGTAACAGTATTGAGAGATGGAAAATTAATTAAGACTCAAGATACCAAGGATGTAGATAAGCAAACATTAGCTGGTTTAATGGTTGGTAGAGACATAAGGATAGCAGAAAAAAAGGAATTTAATCATACTGATGAAGTAATTTTAGAAGTTAAAGGACTAGAGGCCCCAAAAAATAATGGGACCAAAGCTTTAAAAGGTATTTCCTTTACTGTAAAGGCGGGAGAAGTATTAGGAATAGCCGGCGTGGCAGGTAATGGGCAGACAGAGTTGGCAGAAGTTTTATGTGGCTTGCGAAATGCTGCAGGTGGGAGTGTGCATTTGAAGGCCAGAGATATTACCAATTATTCTCCAAGACAGTTAACTGAACTAAATATTGCTCATATACCTGAAGATAGGCACCATACGGGGTTAATATTGGAATTTTCAATCAAGGAAAATGCTATGATAGGGCTTTATTACCGTAGTCCATATTCGACTGGTGTAAAAATTAACCATAAATATATAAGTAATCACACAGAGCAACTTGTCAAAGAATACAGCATTAAGACACCTGATATAGATACGCAAATACGTTTACTTTCTGGTGGGAATCAACAAAAATTAATTCTAGCTAGAGAATTATCCAAGAACCCTGATTTAATTATCTTATCTCATCCTACAAGAGGCCTTGATATAGGGGCAGCGGAGTTCGTTCGTCAGCAGATTCTAAAGCAGAGGGAAAGGGGTACGGCGGTAATCTATATATCAGGGGAAATAGAGGAGATTTTTAATATTAGTGATAAAGTTGCCGTGTTTTTTGAAGGTCAGATAGTTGGCATTAAAAGTGTTAAAGATATAGATCAAAAAACTGTTGGCTTAATGATGGCAGGGTCTTACAATTCAAATGAGACATCAACACATTCAAGCTCGTCTTTTCTTAAGCAAAAGAAAGGAGCAAGCAGAGTATGAGGGTCAATATAAGAGGGAAAACACTTAAAATTGATGGGCTAGATGTTTTTATTACTTCTACAATTGGCATTATCTTCGGGTTTATTGTTGCGTCGATAATTATTGCCTTAATTGGGGTAAACCCACTAATAGCATATAGAGAGCTTTTTATGGGTGCATTTGGATCTTCTCAGGGTTTTAGTTTCACTCTAATGCGTTTTATTCCGTTAGCACTTACAGGTCTGGCTGTAACTTTTGCTTTTCGAGGTGGAATGTTTAATATTGGTGGTGAAGGGCAGCTTTATGTATCAGCTTTGGCAGCGACATGGGTCGCAGTAAACATAACGGGGCTACCTTCTATTTTGCATATAGTACTGGCAGTTTTAGCTGGAGCTGTTGCCGCCGCCTTATTTGCTTTTATACCTGGTTTTCTTAAAGCCACAAGAAATTTCAATGAAATTTTAGTAACGATTTTATTAAACTATATAGGTGTATATCTTGTAGGGCTTGCTTTAAACACTTTCTTGATGGCACCGGAACAAAGAATACCTTGGAGTTCTAGGATAGCTGAGACTGCAGTAATACCTAAAGTAATGGGGGGCAGCCCATTACATATGGGAGTATTCTTAGTTCTTATTTTGGCTATTTTAGTGTATTATATTTTCTGGCATACTACATGGGGATATGAAGTCCGTAGTGTAGGTGCTAACCCTGAAGCGGCTACCTATGGAGGTATAAATGTTAAACGGATTATGATTATAACAATGGTTTTTAGTGGAGTTCTAGCTTCCTTTGCTGGTAGCCTGGAGATTCTTGGAGCTCAGCATCGCTTGCAAGAGGGGTTTTTAGTTAATTATGGGTATTATGGCATACCTGTGGCATTGTTGGGTGGTTTGCATCCTCTGGGAACTTTACTAGCAGCATTTTTCTTCGGTGCTCTGTTTAATGGTGCTGTTGCTATGCAAGCATCTACAGGAATTCCTGTTTCAATAGTTGGCATGGTCCAAGCACTAGCTATTTTTGGAGTAATCGGTATTACTGGAGCCCGTCAAGTTTACCTGTCTTCAAAAGGCGTTAAAAGGAGGGAGAGTTCCTGATGACTAATTTCCTTGTATCTACCTTAATTTTAGCCACTCCATTAATACTGGCTGCAGTAGGTAGCATTTATTCTGAGCGTTCCGGGGTAATAAATATGGGACTTGAAGGTTTAATTCTTGTCGGAGCTTTTACTTCGTATATTGTTACCTTTTATTACGGAAGTGTATATTTAGGAATATTAGCTGCTATTGTAGCAGGATTACTAATGGGGATAGTACAAGCATATTTTACCGTTACTTTACGTGCTGATCAGGTGGTTTATGGAATAACTACAAATATATTTGCATTAGGTCTAACCTCTACCTTATATCGAATAGTCTTTGCTAAACAGTCTACAGTAATTCAAGTTGAAGTATTGCCGAAACTGACAATACCTTTTCTTAGCGAAATACCTGTGTTGGGCAGAGTTGTATTTAACCATAATATCTTAGTGTACCTAGCCTTGGGCATGGTTATTGTTACATTTATTATAATGTTTAAAACAAAGTGGGGGTTGAAAATACGGGCTATTGGAGATCACCCTCGTGCTGCCGATACTATGGGGATAAATGTTTTTAGATATAGATACATTGGACTTATGCTTAGCGGAATCTTCGCATCTCTCGGCGGAGCAAGTCTAATAGTTGGTGATTTAGGATATTTTGTTGAGAACATATCTGCAGGGCGGGGATATGTTGCTCTGGCAGCTATATTTTTTGGGCGATTTAATCCTACTGGTGCATTTTTAGGAGCTTTACTATTTGGTGCCGCGGATGCCTTCCAATTAAGAATGCAGGCCATGGGATTTGATTTACCTAGTCAATTATTTTCAATGTCTCCCTATGTAATTACATTGTTGGTTTTAATCTTTTTGATGGGACCATCCACAACACCGCGATCTTATACTATTCCTTATGTTAGAAGCGGGAGATAAGGGGGCCTAAAACATGCAGGATGTTAGTTTAAGCATTAACGGCGAAACTTACAATATAACTGTTGATAAGGAGTGGACATTATTATATGTACTTAGAGAAATTCTTCATCTTACTGGTAGCAAAGTGGGCTGTGGTACTGGAGATTGTGGAGCTTGCAAAGTGCTACTTGATGGCAAACCTGTAAACTCTTGCATGATACCAGCTGGTAAGGCGGTAGATAAAAAGATTATAACTATAGAAGGCCTGGCTAATGGTAGTAAATTGGATCCCATACAAGAGGCTTTTATAGAAGTAGGTGCTGTTCAATGCGGATATTGTACCCCAGGAATGATTATTTCCGCTAAAGCACTACTAAATGAAAATTTATATCCTACTAAAGATGATATTGTTGAAGCACTTGACAATAATCTTTGCCGTTGTACGGGCTATATTAAAATAATTGAAGCAATAGAATTAGCTGCTATTAAATTGAGAGAGAGGTGAATACCAGTGAGTGGCAAGGAATTTAAGTATATTGGAAAAGATTACTCCATCAGAGATGGGGCTGGAAAAGTTGCTGGTCAACTTAAATATACTGCAGATTTAAAAATGCCACGTATGTTACACGCTAAGATTGTTTTTAGCGAAGTGGCCCATGCTAAAGTTAAACATATCGATGTTTCCAAGGCTATGGCACTTCCTGGTGTAAGGGCAGTAGCTACTTACCTTAATTCCCCTGGTATCTCATATAATAGTGCTATGCGTTATGTTGGTCACATTCTGCCAGAAGAGGAATATATTTTCGATAAGACAGTTCGGTTTATTGGAGATAGAGTAGCGGCAATTGCTGCGGAAGATCTAGAAACAGCTAAAAAAGCTGCAAGTATGATTAAAGTGGAATATGAAGAACTACCTACTGTGTTTGATCCGGAAGAGGCAATAAAAGATGACTCCCCAGAAATACATCGCGGTGGTAATATCATCTCTGAAATTAAAGTTGAAACTGGAGACATTGAAATAGGCTTTTCTCAAGCAGATTCTATCTTTGAAGATCGATATTTCGTGCCGGCAGTTCATCATGGAGCCATTGAAAACCATGTAGTTATAGCGGATTATGATTATAATGGAAAGTTAACTGTTTGGGCTTCTACTCAGAATGTGTTTGCTTATAGATTAATTCTTTCTAAGGTTTTAGAACTACCATTAAATAAAGTAAGAGTAATCAAACCTGCTATCGGCGGTGCATTTGGTGGCAAGTTAGAAATGACGATAGAGCCTGTAGCAGCCCTTTTGGCTAAAATGACAGGCAGACCTGTAAAATTAGAGTTAAATAGAAGAGAGAGTATAGTTTCCACTAGGACTAGACATGCGGCAGTAATTTACTTAAGAACTGGAGTAAAGAAAAATGGGGTAATTACTGCCACGGATGTAAAAGTAGTCGCAAACGCTGGGGCTTATGCAACTGGATCATCACATGTAGTAGGAACCATGAGCCATGATATATTTCGAATATATAAAAATCAAAACTGCCGTTTCTATGGCGTGCCAGTATATACTAATAGCCCAACTGCAGGGGCAATGCGAGGTTTCGGGGCTCCTCAAGTCTTTTTTGCTCAACAAGCCCAAATAAATAAAATTGCTAGAGCTTTGAACTTAGATATAATTGAGCTACAGTCCAATAATCTAGTAGAACCAAATGGTGATGATATTTATGGTAAGCCTCTTGGTAATCCTAGACCAATTGATTGTCTTGTAGTGGGAAAGGATATTTTCGGTTGGACAAAAAGGAAGCTATTGCAAAATAATGAAAGATACAAAAGGGGTATAGGCATGGCTGTTGGTTGCCATGGAAATAGCTGTTTTGGTGTGCATCGGGACGCCACCGCTTTAATTTTGAAACTCAATGAAGATGGGACAGCTATTTTATATACTGGAACCCATGATATGGGAAATGGCTCCATAACAGTCCAAACCCTTATTATTAGTGAAGTGTTGGGTATAAAACCCGAACACATTGAGTGTATTGAGGCAGATACTGAAACGACACCGTGGAATTTAGGGGACTATGCCAGTCGAGGAACATTTGTATCTGGAAATGCTGCAAAAAAAGTTGCAGAAAAAATGAAGAATAGGATTTTAGATGAGGCTTCTGAAATAACCGGGATCAAAAAAGACGAGTTAGAGTTAGGAGATGGATATATATATCCTAGAGATGAGCCCAACAAAAAGCTTAGCTTAAGCCAAGTGATAAACCACGTTCATCAGGTTAAACAAGAGGAAATCATTGTATGTGATACTTTCGTGTCCCCTGCTGGGCCCTCGTCTTATGGTGCTCACTTTGCAGAAGTTGAAGTAGATACAGAAACAGGGAAAGTCAAAGTCTTAAAATACTTAGCAGTTCATGATGTGGGGAAGGCGATTAACCCCATGGCAACAGTAAGTCAAATACAAGGGGGAATCCAAATGGGAATTGGATATGCCCTTACTGAAATATTGGAATTAGATGTTAGAGGAAAAACATTGAATAACTCTTTTAGAAACTACTCAATCATTAAAGCTAAGGAGATGCCTGAGATTCAGGTTGTACTAATTGAAGAAAAAGAATCCCCTGGCCCGTATGGAGCTAAAGGTATTGGGGAATGTGCAACAGTTCCATCTGCACCAGCTGTTGTAAATGCTGTTAGTAATGCCCTGGGTCTTGACTTTTATAACTTGCCAGTTAATCCAAAAAAAGTATTAACAACCATATTGTAGTACCTTCACATATTCTACTTTGGTATCATTAATTTTTTAATGAAACTTTCTAGTAAATGTACGTTTTCATAGAATTTTTTATTTAGACTTAAACTGCAGGTTAAATCTGGAGCCTAAAAAAGGTTGCTAGATTTTATAATATGTGATGTAATTATGTAGAAATAAAATTGTATTGGGAGGTTGTCATGAGCAAAAATGCTGAAGAGATCTACATAGCTGATAATAAACTAATCTGTCCGGTATGTAAGCATGATAAGTTTTGGCATAGAAACACTTTAATGAATACAGCAGGAGCTACTTTTTTTGGATTTGATTGGGCAAATAAGGAAGCAGATAATTATATCTGTGACAATTGCGACTATGTTTATTGGTTTCATAGCAAAAAATAATAAATGTGAAGCTTTGCAAGATATATACAGTACAAGTCTAGTTGCAATAGGCTTGTTTTTTTTGGACTAACAAATCAATTTCTATCATAGATTATCTTAGGGTGATATTATGAAGGATATTGTGCTAAAAAAGTCCTTAAAGATTTGGATAGGTGTGTTGGTTATTGGGTTATTTTTAATAAGCTCTAATTTAGCTTACTTTAAATTTATGTATAACCCATTAGTAAAAGTAGAAATTTCCTATGCATGGCCAGAGTATAAAGGTAAGTTAATAATTGAAGATAAAAATGAGCTGAATGACTTTTTAAAGATTTATAAAAGAGCAGAAAAGATTCAAGGACAAACGCGTGAAGAAGATGTTTATTACAAAGTGAGCTTGGACTTTAAAAATAGCAATTACCAATTGTTACTTAACAAGGAATTAGATGTCTATAATCCATTAGAAAAAGAATATGAATATTCTCCTCAATTGCAAACCTTTTTTGCTAGCAAAGCAAATGAACTGGATAGTGCATTTTTTGGGGAAATTGTTCCATGGCAAGATATAACGCACAAAATTCCAAAAGGCAAGGTTATAGAACTTCGAGATATAGAAGCTGGGGTTAGATTTAATATTAAAAGATATGGTGGTTTAACCCATGCAGATATTGAACCGTTAGATCTAGAGGATACAGAAGTATTGAAAAGCATTTATGGTAATTGGAATTGGAAAAGAAGGGCAGTAGTGGCTACTATTGATGGAAAACAATATGCAGCTTCTATAAATGGAATGCCCCATGGTGGAGGAAAAATATGGGACAATGAGTTTAAGGGGCATTTTTGTCTTCATTTTTTGGGAAGTAAGACACACGGTGGTGGAAAGGTGGACCCTGCTCATCAGTTAATGATTCATAAAGCCGGAGGGAAACTTCCTGAATTATTGGATTATGCCGATCCAAATAGTCTCGCTGAATACATATTAGCCGCATTAGTAACCGAAGATATATTGCCAATTAGATATATTGCTTTAGAAAATTTAGACCAAGAGCAATGGCAAAACTTGAAAAATTCAATAAGATACATTAGTATAAATAAGGTAGCAACAGGGGAGCAAAGTAATGATAAAAGTACAGTTGTAGTTGTGGATGCTACAGTTTATTTTGAGAATACATCAGTGTATATTAGAAGAGATTTTCAACTAGAATTTGTATTGGATGAGATAAGAAACAGTTGGAGACTAAAGCCTAATATTTTATCCGATTTTTATATGCAATCATAAAAATCTCACATGCTCTTATTTAGATACTCTGCATCAAAAGAATTATTGCCTGCATGGACTGATAGTAGGGTATCAGCATAGCCTACCAGTCGGTTTACCAATTCTTCTGCAATTGCGTAGACCAAAGGAAGTAGTTCAGGACTATATAAATCAGGATCATTAAAAATAACAGTAGTATTAATAAAAACGTCCTTATTTCCATATAAGTTGTAGTGTATAATAGCTTTCCCAGCGGCACCTTGTGCCCGAGGGTCACTAAAGTTAGGCAAGAAAAAGTACCACTCCTCGGCAGATGCTGATCGGAAATTCTTTGTAAAGTACATGCCTTTTAATTCATCAGAAATTTTACCTTCCATTTCTGGAGTAACTAATTTTGATAGCTTTTTTTTCAAATAAAACATCTCCATTTAAAGCTGGACTTCAGCCTATTAATTTTTATCTTTTCTTTCCTAGTCTTTAGCATACCATACTAGAGTTAAGTTTGGCTCCGAAGGTTTGGTTATTAATAAATAGTATTATGCTATTTATTAAAATATATATAGTAAACTTCACAAACAAACCATAATTTAATGATAAAATAGAGATATTATAAAAGAGGTCAAATAGGCTTCTTTTCTTGTGTATACAATAATATTATTTGCTAAGGAGTGAAGCTGTGTTACCAAAAGTTAGAAAAGCAAAAGATGAAATTAAAAAATACAAAAAGGTAATAATCGCTTTTTCAGGGGGAGTGGATAGTTTATACCTGCTAAAGCTTGCTGTTGATACCTTGGGTAAGGACAATGTCCTAGCTGTGACTGCTACATCACCACTTTCCACAGTTGGTGAGGCGGAAAATGCAAAGGAGTTAAGCAGTAGCCTTGGAGTAGAACATATAATTGTAGAATTAGATGAATTATCTGTACCTGAAATATGTAGTAATCCAGTAGATAGATGCTACCATTGTAAAAGATTTCGCTATGAGCAGTTAGTGAAGCTAATGAATCAAAGAGGATATGAGGTTATTCTGGATGGGTCAAATTTTTCTGATTTAGGTGATTACCGTCCGGGAATGCGGGCATGCAAAGAATTGGGTATTGTGAGTCCTTTAAAAATCGCGGAATTAACAAAGGATGAAATAAGAAAGGGGCTTAAGGAGGCAGGAATATCTCAATGGAATACTCCATCTCGAGCATGTTTAGCATCTCGGATACCTTATGGGGACAAACTTACCCAAGAAAAATTACATAAAATTGATAGAGCAGAACAGTTTCTAATGTCATTGGGTTTTGAAAATTTGCGTGTCAGGCTTCATGGAGATATAGCTCGTATTGAATTGCCGAAAGAAGATTTATACCTAGTGTTCGAAAAAAAATTAACGGAGATAATTTTAGACAGGTTTAAGGATTATGGTTTCAAATTTGTCACCCTAGATATTGAGGGTTTGCGAAGTGGAAGTTTAAATCCGGATAAAGAGGTGGTTAAGAAATGAAGGTAGCAAGTTCAATAACAGATTTTATAGGTAAGACACCCCTATTGAGAATCAATAAAATGAATAGTGCTGGTGTTGCCCAAGTTCTAGCAAAATTAGAAGCTTTTAATCCAGGTGGTAGTGTCAAAGATCGAATAGCCCTAAGTATGATAGAAACTGCAGAGAAAGAGGGTGCTCTCTCTAAGGGCTTCGTGATTATTGAACCAACAAGTGGAAACACAGGAGTTGGGTTAGCCATGGTTGCAGCTGCAAAGGGCTATAAATTACTACTTACTATGCCAGATACCATGAGCATTGAAAGAAGAAAGTTGATGGTTGCCCTTGGAGCTGAAATTGTATTAACTCCTGGTGCTGAGGGAATGAAGGGAGCAATAAAAAAGGCAGAGGAATTAGTCTCACAGACAGAAAAAAGCTTTATGCCACAACAGTTTATTAACAAAGCTAACCCCCAAGTACATAGGGAAACCACAGCCATGGAAATCTGGGAAGACACAGAAGGCAAGGTAGATATTTTTGTAGCAGGGGTAGGTACAGGAGGTTCCATTTCTGGAGTCGGTGAGATTTTAAAGTCTAAAAAAGAATCAGTCAAGATTATTGCAGTTGAACCATATGACTCCCCGGTATTATCTGGAGGAAAGCCAGGGCCTCATAAAATTCAGGGAATAGGTGCTGGATTTATTCCTGAAGTGTTAAATATGGATATACTGGATGAAATAATTAAAGTAAAAACAGAAGAAGCTTTTGAAACGGCTCAAAGATTAGCTAATGAGGAAGGCGTTTTAACTGGAATTTCATCAGGTGCAAATCTATATGCAGCCCTACAGATTGCCAAAAGAGATGAAAATAGAGATAAGATAATAGTGGTTATCCTCCCAGATACTGGAGAAAGGTATCTTTCAACTCCCATGTTTGATGTAGATTGAAATAGTTAACAAGCTACCTTTATACAGAGTGTATAAAGGTAGCTTGTCTTTTTCTTATACTTTGCATATGTAAAAGTTAGTTAGAAAATAGTACCATATAAGTGGGAGTATAGGAAAACTCTTGTTATTCTCTGCAATTTTAGATATCATTAAAGAGATTGTATAGGAGTTTCTATTTAGTCTTTTTGGTGTACAAGTATTTAATACAATTTCAACTTAAGGAGGGAGAAGCATATGGGTAAATACTTTACCCGAATGGGTGATGGTTCAGGGATTTATTTAACTGCAGATGACATCCGCTGTGACCTTGAAGAAGGTACAAAAGATGCTGCTGATCGTGGTAAAATACCTGAATTGACTCAAGAGGAATTAGATCATTTATTTGAAATTATTACCATGCCCGGTAATGTTGTAGGTGTGGAAAGGGGTAGTGAAGTTGTTACAACATCAGACTCAGGTGGCTGCAAAATTTCCTACCATGCAAATATTGCTATTGATCGATCAACTGCTGTTTTAATACATGAAAAGGTTTTGGGAGCCGATTCTCTTGACATTGGACATATTGACTATAGTTATAAGGCAGTTAAATCAGTCATGCATAATGAAGCTGCAGTCATGGAGCTTGCTCAATTAAATAGCGTAATGCCTGTTTTATATGGGTCAATGCCAAATCTGGGATTATATACTAAACCAGACGGACCTGTTGATAACTGGGCAGAGCTATTACCAGAAGGCAAAATTTCTGAGGCAAGGGCAGCACAGGAAGAAGCGGTGGAACATGCAGTAAGAGACATGGTATATATAGCCGGTGGAATGTATGAAGCCGGTGCTGATGGAATGAACTTTGATACATGTGGTGCTTCAGGTGATGCAGATGTTTTAGCCGCATTAAAAGCAATTGAAATAATAAAACAAAAGTATCCTGATTTGGGTATAGAAATGGGAATGGCTGGAGAGTTTAACTTGGGTATGCATGGCCAACTAGAGTATGATGGTGTGCGTTTGGCTGGGCTCTACCCTCATAAACAAGTTAAATTAGCAGAAAAAGCAGGAGCAAATATTTTTGGTCTTGTGGTTAATACAAACAGTAATATGAGTTTCCCATGGAATATTGCACGTACGGTTACATTTGTAAAGGCCTGCACAGAAGTTGCAAATATTCCTGTACATGTGAACGTTGGTATGGGTGTTGGAGCGATCCCCATGACTGAGGTTCCTCCGGTAGATGCGGTTTCCAGGGCAGATAAAGCTATTGTGGAGATTGGTAAGGCTGATGGGTTGTAGATAGGCGTAGGCGATCCCTTCGGCTTAGAGGCTACTCATGAAGTTGCTGTTGGTATGGGCGGAATTCGTACTGCCGGAGATCTGGTATTACGGATGCAACTATCCAAGAGCATGAAAATAAATGAGGCTAAAAAGTACGTTGCAGAAAAACTAGGTGTTGATCCTATTGAACTTAGCGACTGTTATACTATGCAGGAGATAAGAGAAGACCTTGATATTGGTCGCACTATTCCTGTAACTGGTATTGCTAGAGGAATGGAAGCAAAAATGCGTATTGCAAAAGCTTTGGATATTAAAATTAATTCAGTAGAGCGCTTTATGGCAAAGTCTGGACTATCAAGGTAAGGGGATACACCTCTAAATAGAGCTATACTATGTGAGGAATGTCCCCAACGTGGTGCGTTTAAGTCCAGAAGCCTATAGACTTATAGAAATTGTAAGGGGGAGAATGTGTGAGTAAAGAATTAATTCTTAATCAGGCAAGAGAGGCTATCTTGAAATGCGATCCCAAGAAAGCAGTTGAGGTTGCAAGACAAGCATTAGCTGAAGGATTGGATCCCGTAGAAGTACTAAGTGAGGGTTTTAGTGATGGCATTAGGCAAGTAGGTGATCTTTTTGGTAGAGGTGAATTATTCCTACCGGAGTTGATTTCTGCTTCTCAGGTTATGAAGGAAGCCTCTGTTGTCTTAGAGGAAGCTATTGAAGCAAAGGCAAGAAAAAATAAGGGTAAAATGCTCATTGCTACTGTTGAAGGGGATGTACATGATATTGGTAAAGGCATAGTGGTTTCCCTAGTTAAAGCACAGGGTATTGAAGTTATTGACTTAGGTCGCGAAATACCTGTCAGCACAATTATTGAAAAAGCAGTAGAGCATGATGTTAATATTATTGGTACAAGTGCCCTTCTTACTACAACAATGCCAGAACAGAAGAAATTAGAGGGAGTTCTTAAAAAAGAAGGACTTAAAGATAGATTTAAAACAATGGTCGGTGGAGCACCGTGCACGCAACGCTGGGCAGATAGAATAGGTGCCAATGCATATGCTGAAGATGCAGCGGAAGCGGTTACAAAAGCTTTAGCACTATTAGGTTAATAATATATGTTTGTAATGGACTGTTCCAAAGGGGCAGTCTTTTTTATACTAACAGAAAGAAGTATAAGTTCAAACAAGGTAAATAGTATTCACAAAGACTAAGGCTTCAGCTTGCGTCTAAGGACTTGGCGCACTATAGCACTGGTATTTCTACGCATTGCGAAAGACACAATGCTAGAACTACTGGCGGCTTTGCACTGGTATTTCTACGCATTGCGAAAGACACAATGCTAGAACTACTGGCGTAAGCTAAGTTTTGTTTTATCCGATGACTATCACCGCTAAGACTCCCATCTTCTATAAGGGGGAGATAAGCGGTGCTATGTCCCTGGATAACGGTTTCTAACCTTCAGATGGAGTAAAAACTCGGGTTACCCATTAACAGGTGACCCCGTTTCAGTAACTGTAAAGCCTGAAGGTGGTTGTCTAGTATAAATTTATTTGACAATTTTAGATGAATTATTATCTTCTTTTTGGTATTTGCTTGCAGCTTTTCTTGTGAGATTGGCCCATTTATACATATTGTATAAATGGACCAATCTTTTTTTCTGCTAATCTGCATATGTCAAATCTATAGGTCAACAAGTATGATAGTAGTAAGAGGAATGACCGAAAGGTGTTGTCTGGTTATGTTTTTAGATGCCATTACAAAAAAAGGTTATCAGTCAATATCTTTTATTGGTATGGCCAAAAATGTGGGAAAAACAACAGCTTTTAATTATTTGCTTAAAGAATGCTTTCAGAATGACTACCCTATTGGCATAGCTTCACTAGGGAGAGATGGTGAGAAGAAGGATTTAATTTTTGCTTGTGACAAGCCAAGAATTTGGATAGAAAGAGGAACCATAGCTGCAGTAGCTATGGAAACAATAATTCAAAATAATTTTCCTTTGGAAATATTAGAGGATACTGGTTATTCTAGCTCACTTGGACAAATATATATTACCAAAGCAAAAGGATCCGGTTATGTGGAAATTGCTACTACACCATCATCCCGGAAAATGAGGCACATCATCAAGTTAATGAAAGCATATGGTGCTAGACTAATAATAGTTGATGGCGCTTTAGATAGGGTTAGTTCTTCAGCACCAGAGGTTACTGATTGCACTATTTTGGCTACTGGTGCTTCACTTCACCCAAGTATGGAGCAAGTAATTCGCAGAACTACTGCTAGGGTTCAACAGCTCACCCTTCCAACCATAAAGCACAATATGAGTTTTTTAAATATAAATGAAGTAATAGAAAGCTCCCAATCACCTTTAATAATTGGTCAGGAAGGTTTAGTTGTAACTATGGGTAAAGAATCTCTAAGCTATGAAAAACAACTGTTTAGTTTTTTAAATAAACAAAAGATTAATTATGTTTATATTAATGGAGCAGTTGTTGATGGATTACTAAAATTCTTTATCTCTAATAAGTGGTCGCTTCAAAATACTACCTTAATTATAAAGAATGGATCTAACATTTTAGTTGATCATCTAACATGGGAAAAGTACTTGAAGTACCATGGGAATATTAGTGTAACTAAACCTATTAATTTAATAGCGCTTACATGTAATTCTACTTCTCATAAAGGAGATACTTTTCCTCCGGAGGAATTTGCTAAGAGACTTTCCGAGAGCATAGGAGACACAACTGTAGTAGATGTTGCTATGAACATAAAGGAAAGGGTTAAAGTTCAGAACAATCTGAAGCTAGGGTGTATTTAATGTCTAAATGGAGGGATTTACTCTGGCATATTATATAAGAGATACTAAAGAGAACCTGAGAAAAAATGATATTTTGAATTTATTTGCAACAGCAACTCCCTATGGAGATAAGATTAAAGAAAATTTAGCGCCATATCCTGCTGATAAAGAAGAGTTGCTAAAGCAGGAATTTGAAGAATTAAAAGCTGCTATTACTTATCTTAAGGAGGTGCCAAAGTCAAGGTTTGAAGAAATAAAGGATAGTTTAATGCAGATAGTTTCTGTGGATTTAGTAATTGAATACTTAGAAGGTAAAGCAATATTAAATTCCCCAATGTTATTTAACTTAAATAAATTTTTGTTCATAGCAAAAAGAGTTGCAGACTTAATGGAAAATACAAGTTGGTTTTCTAATACTCAAATAAGGTGGCAGTTTAACGAAAAACTTTATAAGCTATTAAAGATTAAAGCTAGCTATAGCTTTTACATAGGGAGCTACGGAGATGAAGCATATGAGCAATTCATATTTAATCTGCGCAAATTGGAAGTTGAGTTAAGTAATCTAATTAAAAATGAAGAGAACAGACTTCTTAAATACTATGCATTAGAAGGTAGAGTGTTTATAGATGGAGCTCTTTTAGTAAATAAAAATAGTGAGGAATTAGTAAGCGAGCTTGCTGGTAGTGATGCTTTTATTGTTACAAAAGAAACCTTTACAGCCGTTACCTTTTCGAGGAAAGAGATTAAACAAGAAATTCTTCTTAAAGAGAAAATAGATGAGTTAAAGAGTGTACTTCAAGCAAAGGAAAACCAATTATATGAGAACCTGTCTGATGAAATTAGAGAACATAGTAGCTATATTAGAGAACTTACTGAGAAAGTGGGAAAGTTTGACTGGTTACTGGCCAAGGCAGTTTATGCTGTTAACCATAGTGCCACTATCCCAGTAATAAATTCCCATGAATATATTTTTAAAGTTCATGACGGAGTTCACCCCATAATCAAAAAAGAGTTGCAGGGGTTAGGAAAAGAGTTTAGTCCTCTTACCATTAAATTGGAATCAGGAGTTGCTGTTCTAACTGGGGCCAATATGGGAGGAAAAACAATTACCCTTAAGACCGTAGGTGCTTTATTGATAATGGCTCAAATGGGGTTACCCGTTACAGCAAGATATTTTGAGTTTAAACCAGCAGATTTTATTTATACTTCACTAAACGAAGAAAAGGATTTAGTAGGATTAAGCAGCTTTGGAGCAGAGGTTCAATCCTTAAATGAAGTTATAGAGTTAAAGAATATGTGGGGTCTAATTCTTTTAGATGAAATTGCAAATGGTACTAATCCTGAAGAAGGAATTGCTTTAGCTAAAGCAATATTAAATACACTTATGAAAGGGAAATGTAGTGTATTAGTAACAACTCATTTTGATGGGCTATCAAGCGAAAAAGGTGTTGTACATTGGCAGGTAAAAGGTTTAAGAAAGCTAAAGGACATTGTAAGTATTGGCGATATTTACGCAAATTTTGATTATGGTTTAGAAAAGGTAACCGCTAAGGATACTGTTCCGAAAGATGCTCTAAAGGTGGCTTATTTAATGGGAATGAACAAAGAGGTTTTACTGCTGGCAGAGAAATATCTTGTAACAAATGGAGAGGAGTAGTTTTATGAATAGGTTGGATCTAGATGTATCTCAAATACTCAAGGCGAGGTCTGCTGCAAAAAAGATTTCTGAAGATATCCAAAGTCATATTAATCAACGAACAACTACTTCAGTAGAAAGAGCTGTATTACGGCTTTTTGGAATAGATGGTGCAACGGAAGATGGAGTTCCATTTCCTAATATTATTGTAGACCAAATTTTAGACTCTGGAAGACTTGGTCTGGGGGCAAGCTATTGGTTTGCAAATGGAGTAGTATATTATCAAGTAACCCCTCAAGAGTTAGCAGAACAAATCGCTGCAGGTAAAATACAGGTCACAAAGATCCCCATCCAAGATGATGGAGCAATTAGAGATGAAATAGAAAGATTATCACAATTTGGAATAACCAAGATCAATGCCAAGAGACAAGAGAGAGAAAGCTTACTTGCAAAATTGGGACAGGGTGCAGAACCGTTCCTTTATGTAATTGTTGCTACAGGCAACATTTATGAGGATGCTAAGCAGGCACAAGCTGCGGCTCGCCAGGGTGCTGATATTGTGGCGGTAATTCGGACAACTGGGCAGAGTCTTCTTGATTATGTTCCATACGGTCCCACAACTGAAGGCTTTGGAGGAACTTACGCCACCCAGGAAAATTTTAAGATTATGAGAGGTGCCTTGGATGAGGTGGGCGAAGAGGTAGGGAAATATATACGCCTGACAAATTACTGTTCAGGATTATGCATGCCTGAGATTGCTGCCATGGGGGCATTAGAAAGACTTGATGTTATGCTTAACGACTCCATGTATGGAATTATATTTAGAGATATTAATATGCAGCGTACCTTTGTTGACCAGTACTTTTCTAGATTAATCAATGGGTTTGCAAATATTACTATCAATACAGGTGAGGATAATTATTTGACAACAGCAGATGCCTATGACGCAGCTCACACAGTTACTGCTTCTCAATTTATCAACGAACAGCTTGCATTACAATCTGGAATGACAGCAGAGCAGGTAGCTCTTGGCCACGCTTATGAGTTAAACCCTGAAATGGAAAATAGCTTTGTTTATGAATTAGCACAGGCTGTTTTGGCAAGAGAATTGTTTCCAAAGGCTCCTCTAAAATATATGCCTCCAACGAAGCATATGACGGGAAATATTTTTAAAGGCCATATTCAGGATTGTATGTTTAACATGGCATCAATTATGTCTGGGCAAAGTATTCATTTGCTTGGAATGTTGACGGAAGCTTTGCATACTCCTCATATTGCTGATAGATACTTGGCACTAGAAAATGCAAAATATGTCTTTACTGCAATGAAAGATATAGCTGGAGAGCTATCATTTAAACAGGATGGTCTTATTCAAAAAAGGGCCCAAAAAGTTCTTAATGATGCTGTAAATTTTCTGGAAGCAATTGCAGATAACGGACTCATGGAATCAATCAATAAGGGTATGTTCGCTGATATCTCACGTGGTCCAAAAGGTGGAAAAGGATTAAATGGGGTGGTATTTAAAGAACCGGATTATTACAATCCATTTTTAAATACAATGTTGAAAGGAGGCAGCTAAATGGATGTGGATTTGAAAAGCGTTAAACCATATGGTGATACCTTAGACGATGGGGCTGTTCAACTATCATTTACATTACCAATTGATTATAGTGATGAAGCTATAGAGGCAGCAAAGCAGTTGGCGGGCAAAATGGGTCTTGATGAGCCAAAGGTAGTATTCTCAAAAGACATAGGAAAAGGTTTTTCCTACTTTATAATCTACGGAAGAGCAATAGAGAGTATTGATGTTACGAAAGTTAGAGTAGAAAAAATAAAAGTTAAAGTAATGGAAAAGGCAGAAGTAGAGGCATTTATTAAAGATAACTTTGGTAGACATCTGAATATAGTAGGTGCATGTATTGAAAGTGATGCTCATACAGTTGGTATAGATGCCATTATGAATATGAAAGGAATTAACCATCATAAAGGGCTAGAAAGCTATAAGGGGATAGACGCGTATAATTTGGGTTCGCAGGTTACATGCGAAGAGCTGGTTGCCAAGGCAATTGAGATTAAAGCCGATGCTATATTAGTGTCTCAGGTTGTAACACAAAAGGAAATTCACATTACTAACTTAACTAGATTAATCGAAATACTGGAAGCTGAAGGCATCAGGGACAAAGTAATTTTAGCTGTAGGTGGACCTAGGATAGACCATCAACTTGCTCAGGAATTAGGATATGATGCAGGCTTTGGTCCAGGCACCTATGCAGAAAATGTTGCTTCATATATTGTACAAGAACTTAAGAGGAGAAAAAGGGAGGTTTTTTAGATGAAAAAAGGATGTCCATATGGTACTCACAGAGTGATAGAGCCAAAGGGGGTTTTACCTCAACCAGCATGGCAAATAGATAACAATATGGAGATATTTGACAACGAGATACTTATTGAGGTTAGAACATTAAATGTTGATAGTGCAAGCTTTACACAAATAAAGAAACAAGCCAATGATAATGTCGATAGTGTTAAAAAAATAATGCTTGATATAGTAGCGAAAAGAGGAAAACATCATAATCCTGAAACAGGTTCTGGTGGGATGCTCATAGGTACAGTTGAAAAAATAGGTAGTGCCCTAGAAGGAAAGATACCATTGAAGGTAGGGGACAAGATAGCCACTTTAGTATCCCTTTCATTGACACCACTACGTATTGATGAAATATTAGAAGTACATCTTCATAAGGATCAAGTTGATATAAAGGGTAAAGCCATTCTATTTGAAAGTGGGATTTATTCTAAACTGCCTCAAGATATGTCAGAGCCTTTGGCCCTTGCAATTCTTGATGTTGCAGGTGCTCCTGCCCAGACGGCAAAGCTTGTTAAGCCTGGGGATAGGGTATTTATCATAGGGGCGGGAGGAAAATCAGGTATGCTTTGTGCCTATGAAGCGAAAAAAAGAGCAGGAATTACAGGTAGAATCATAGGAATGGGCTCTGGCAATAGCAGCTGTGAAAGAATGAGAGAGCTTGGCCATGTTGATGAAGTTATTCAAGCAGATGCAACAGATGCCCTGGCAGTTTATGAAGAAGTAAAAAGCTTAACAAATGGGGAAATGGCAGACGTTACAATAAACTGTGTAAATATACCTAATACGGAAATGGCTTCAATCCTAGCTACAAGAGATGGAGGTACAGTATATTTCTTTAGTATGGCTACAAGCTTTACTGCGGCAGCTTTAGGTGCAGAAGGTGTTGGCAAGGATGTTAACATGATTGTAGGTAATGGATATACAAAAGATCATGCTGAAATTAGCTTAGCAATTGCCAAGGAGTCTCCTGATCTACTAAGAATGTTGGAAAAGCTTTACGTATAGGAGGGGCAGCTATGGACTATCAGGCAATGGTAAGGGTACGGATGAGTGATCATGATGCTCATTATGCAGGTGGATTGGTAGATGGAGCTAAAATGGTGCAGCTTTTCGGTGATGTAGCTACAGAGCTATTAATAAGACTTGATGGGGATGAAGGTCTCTTCGTTGCTTATGATAATATTGAATTTTTAGGACCGGTATATGCAGGAGATTTCATTGAAGCATGGGGCAGAATTGTAAAAATTGGAAATACATCAAGAAGAATGGAGTTTGAAGCTAAAAAGGTGATTACGGCTAAAAAAAATGGCAAGCATGAATCGGCAGCTGATGTTCTAAGTAAGCCGATATTGGTGGGTAGGGCTTCAGGAACTTGTGTGGTTCCAAAGAATAAGCAGAGAAAATCAGGGGGTGAGAGTTAACATGCAAAAGCTCATCATTACTGCGGCAATTAATGGAGCGGAAGTAACAAAAGAACAGCAACCAGGATTACCCATTACTCCAGATGAAATTGCTCAGGTAGCTGTAGAATGTGAAAAGGCAGGAGCTTCGATTATTCATCTTCATGGAAGAGATATAAAAGGCAGGCCAACCCAGGATAAAGAAGTTTTTAGGAGTTATATTGAATCTATTAAATCCAAAAGCAATATCATTATCCAAACATCAACTGGTGGTGCAGTTGGCATGACCCCAGAAGAGAGACTACAGCCAGTTTCACTTAAACCTGAAATGGCAACCCTTACTACAGGAACAGCAAATTTTGGGGATGAGGTTTTTTATAATCCACCTAAGGATATTGAAAAATTTGCTTCCTACATGCAAGAAATGGGTGTCAAGCCAGAAATTGAAGTTTTTGATGTTGGCATGATTAATAATGCACTAATGCTTGTAAAAAAGGGCTTGCTCTCGTTACCTCTTCACTTTGACTTGGTTATGGGAGTACCAGGTGCAATCCCCGGGACACCAAAAAACCTTATACATTTGGTTGAGACATTGCCTGTTGGGTCTACTTGGACAGTTGCAGGAATAGGAAGGATGGAACTACCCTTAGGAGTCATGGCAGTTTTACTAGGAGGACACGTAAGGGTGGGCTTTGAAGATAATATTTTTTATACAAAAGGGGTACTTGCTAAAAGCAATGCCCAACTGGTAGAGAGAATAGTAAGAGTGGCTGGAGAGCTTGGAAGAGAAATAGCAACACCGGATGAAGCTAGAGGTCTTTTGGGTATAAGCAGGCCCTGTTCTATTAAAAAACCTTCTTAAAGGAGATAGAGACATGGTAGAAATTCTTTTAGTGGAAGAGGCAATAAGTAAAATGCAGGATGGAATGAGTGTAGCCATTGGAGGTTTTCTTGGCTGTGGTTGCCCTGATTTGTTAGTAGATGAAGTTATTAACCAGGGTTATAAAAGTCTAACATTAATATGTAATGATACTGGCTTCCCTGGAAAAGGAGTAGGAAAGCTTCAGGATCATAATAGGCTCTCCAGGGTCTACGCTTCATATATAGGAGCTCATCCAAGTACAGGGAAACAGATGCAATCAGGTGAAATGGACGTAATCCTTACACCTCAAGGTAGCTTGGCTGAAAAGCTAAGGGCAGCAGGTGCAGGACTAGGAGGAATACTGACACCAACTGGAGTGGGAACTGTTGTAGAAGAAGGAAAAGAGATCATCACAGTAGAAGAAAAGAAATATCTCCTAGAATTGCCTTTAAGGGCAGACGTTGCACTACTTAAAGCACACAAGGCTGATAAAAATGGTAATCTAGTTTTTAGAAAAGCAGCCCGAAATTTTAACCCAGTAATGGCAACAGCAGCTGATCTAGTGATTGTTGAAGCAGAAGAAATCGTAGAAGTCGGTGATATAGACCCAGATATGGTACACACACCTGGTGTTTTTGTGGACATTTTGGTAAAAGGGGGGAGCCAAAATGGATAAAAAAGAGGCCAGAATAATGATAGCAAAAAGAATTGCCAGAGAGCTTGTAGGTGGAACAGTTGTCAATCTTGGAATTGGAATGCCAACAATGTGTGCGAATTATGTACCAGCAGATGTAAATGTAATGTTCCAATCAGAAAATGGTTTTATAGGAATAGGTCCAGCACCATTGGAAGGTGATATAGATGCAGACTGTGTTAATGCAGGAGGCAGTCCTGTAACAATTTTACCAGGGGGTTGCTGTTTTGATAGTGTAACATCATTTGGGATAATTAGAGGTGGGCATATTCACACAACTGTCTTAGGAGCACTACAGGTAGACCAGGAAGGAAATCTTGCAAATTGGATGGTTCCAGGCAAAATGGTACCTGGTATGGGTGGTGCCATGGACCTAGTAGTTGGGGCAGGAAGAGTAATAATTGCTATGGAACATGTAGCTAAGGATGGAAGCCCTAAGATATTAAAGAAGTGTACATTGCCCCTTACGGCGATTAATGAGCTTGATTTGATAGTCACAGATATGGCTGTTATTAGTGTTACAACAAATGGACTAGTTCTTAAGGAAGTGGCACCTGGTGTTACTGTGGAAGATGTAATAAAAGCTACAGAAGCGGATTTGATAATACCAGCAGAAGTTAAAACTATCTGTGTATAGAAAGAGGACATGCCGGTTAATTAGAAGCCAGCATAAAACCTTAAAATCTGCTTTTTAGAGGCCGAGTGTTTTAATATTGTAGCGAAAGGAGACGATAAAGATGAAACGACCTGTGATAGTGAGCGCGGTAAGAACACCAATTGGTTCCTTTGGAGGAACATTAGCTAACACCAGCGCAGTAGAACTAGGAGCTATTGTTATCAAGGAAGCATTAGAGAGGGCTAAGATTTCTCCTGAACAGGTGGATGAAGTAATAATGGGTAATATACTACAGGCTGGACTTGGGCAAAACCCTGCAAGGCAGGCATCGATTAGCGCTGGATTATCCCATGTAGTTCCAGCAATGACAATCAATAAGGTGTGTGGCTCGGGGCTGAAATCAGTTAATTTAGCAGCTCAAGCTGTTGCCTTAGGTGATGCAGAGATAGTAGTCGCTGGTGGCATGGAAAACATGTCCATGGCACCCTATCTTCTAGATAAGGCTCGTTCAGGATATAAAATGGGAGATGGAAAACTGATTGATTCCATGATAAAGGATGGATTATGGTGTGCATTTGAAAATGTGCACATGGGTATTACTGCAGAAAATATGGCAGAAAAGTGGAACATAACAAAAGAAGAACAAGATGAATTTGCAGCAA
The DNA here is from genome assembly GCA_001515945.1 of Desulfitibacter sp. BRH_c19. Lineage (NCBI taxonomy): Bacteria > Bacillati > Bacillota > Clostridia > Neomoorellales > Desulfitibacteraceae > Desulfitibacter > Desulfitibacter sp. BRH_c19. Next base: position 87,758 of record LOER01000034.1, on the reverse strand, counting down.
AAAGTCAACAAAAGACGGAAAAAGCAATAAATGAAAAGCTATTTGCTGATGAGATAGTTCCAGTCATTATACCCCAAAGAAAGGGAGAACCAATAGTATTTTCGGTAGATGAATTTCCCAGGAGTGGATCAACAGTTGAAGGTCTGAAAAAAGTTCGTCCAGCCTTTAAAAAAGATGGTACAGTATCAGCGGCAAATGCTTCAGGAATCAATGATGGTGCAGCTGCAGTAGTAGTGATGTCCGAAGATAAAGCAAAGGAATTGGGGATTAAGCCCCTAGCAAGTATAAAGTCCTATGCATCAGCAGGAGTTGAACCAAGGATTATGGGAATTGGTCCTGTACCAGCTACAGAAAAAGCACTAAAAAAGGCAGGAGTAACATTAGAAGACATTGATGTTATAGAAGCTAATGAAGCCTTTGCAGTACAATCATTAGTAGTATCAAAGGAACTTGGATTTGATATGGAAAAAGTCAACAAAAATGGAGGAGCTATTAGTTTAGGTCATCCTGTTGGAGCAAGTGGAGCTAGAATCCTTGTTACATTATTGCATAGAATGGAAAAGGATAATGCTAAATTAGGTTTGGCAACCCTATGTATTGGTGGAGGGCAAGGGGTTGCAGCTGTATTAGAAAGAGAGTAATACGCTCGGCTAGTAAATCTCTAGGCTATGGAGAGGATGAGTGCTATGGATATCAACAAGATAATGGTAGTTGGAGCTGGCCAAATGGGTTCTGGCATAGCTCAGGTTGCAGGGGCTGCCGGAATTGAAGTGTATCTTTATGATATAGATGAAAGCTTTGTTCAAAGGGGATTAAAGTCCATAAGTAAATTTCTAGAAAGAAGTGTGCAAAAGGGCAAGATTACACCAGAGACAAAAGGTGCTATAATAAAGAAAATACATCCATGTACTAACTTAGAGGAAGCTCAGAAAGTTCAATTAGTTATTGAAGCTATAGTTGAAGATTACAATATTAAAACTAAAATTTTCAAAAAGCTAGATGAGGTTTGTTCTAAAGAAACTATTTTCGCATCAAACACTTCTTCCATTTCTATTACAGCTCTAGCAAAAAACGTTCAGCGACGAGATAAGTTTATTGGAATGCACTTTATGAACCCTGTTCCCCTTATGAAACTAGTAGAAATAATAAAGGGGCTTGATACATCTCAGGAAACTTATGAATCAGTCAAAAAAGCTGGTGAAAAGATGGGGAAAACATGTGTTGAGGTACAGGATTTTCCTGGATTTGTCCTAAACAGAATTCTCATACCAATGATTAATGAGGCTATATACACAGTTTACGAGGGGATAGCTACAGCAGAGGATGTAGATACTGTTATGACCCTTGGAGCAAACCAGCCCATGGGACCACTTGCGTTGGCTGATCTAGTAGGTTTAGATACCTGCTTGGCAATAATGGAAGTGTTGCATGAAGAATTTGGTGATAGCAAATATAGGCCTTGCCCCCTATTAAAAAAATACGTTAATGCAGGATATTTGGGTAAAAAGACTGGGAGAGGTTTTTACTGTTACTAGAAGTAGAAGCATGATGCATTATGCCTCTTGAAATAGGACATGTCCCCAAACTTATAAAGTAGGAGGAACAGTCATGTACAAGAATATTAAATTCACAGTAGAAGAGGATATTGGAAGTCTTATTGTAAATAGACCGAATTCTTTAAACAGTTTAACAATAGAGGCTTTGAAAGAAATTATATCCGTGCTGGACAATCTATCCCCTAAGGTAAAGATTCTTATGGTTGCAGGTGCTGGAGAAAGGGCCTTTATTGCAGGAGCAGATATTAAGGAAATGGCTGAGTTTACTCCAGAGGAAGCTATGGAATATGTAAAGCTGGGACATAGAGTTTTCTGTACAATTGAAGAACTGCCTATACCTGTTATTGCCGTTATTCAAGGATATTGTCTAGGTGGAGGACTTGAATTAGCCATGGCTTGTGATATAAGAATTGCATCTGATAAAGCCCGTTTTGGTCAACCTGAGGTAGGCCTTGGAATTATTCCGGGTTTTGGAGGCACTCAAAGATTGCCTAGACTTGTTGGTAAAGGAATTGCTTTAGAGTTGATGATGACAGGTAATATTATTGACTCTAAAAGGGCATATCAAATAGGCCTAATAAATCATGTTGTAAATCCCAAGAGTCTACCAGAAAGATCTTATGAAATTGCCAATATATTAAAAGCTAAAAGTTCCAATGCAATATCACTAGTTAAAGATTCTGTTCATAACGGTTCAAATATGGCCATTAAAGAGGCCTTAGCTTATGAAACCAGGTTATTTGGATACTGTTTTACCAAGGAAGATTTTAAAGAGGGCTTTAAAGCATATTTTGAAAAGAGAAAACCCAAATTTAAGTGATGGTGAAGGGTATTGAGTTAATTGTATACATGATATACATGATTTATTATTAAAGTTATGTAGGAATTCTTGCTATCAATGTAGAATATTATTAATTGGGGTGATAGCAGCATGGAGTTTCATCTAAGGGGAAATATTGAAAAACATATTTTTATTAGTATACTAGATGCCATTGATAGTGCAATTACCGTTATAGATTGTAATGGTGTAACGATTTTTTATAATAAAGCTGCTACTAGGATGGAGGGTTTAAATCCTGAGGAAGTTATAGGAAAGCATCTTTTGTCTATATATCCAAGTCTTAACGAAAATAATAGTTCATTATTAAAAGTTTTAGAAACTAAGTGGCCAGTTGTTGAGCAACAACAGACTTTGGTTACAAATACTGGCAAGAAAGGAACTGTTCTTTATTCAACATATCCTCTCTTCAAAGACGGTGTATTGATAGGTGCATTTGATATTTCTAGGGATATAACAGAGATAAAGAATTTATCAGAGAGACTTGTAGACTTACAAGCAAAACTCATGGATAATAAAAAAAAATTAGCATCTTCATCCTATAATAACAATTATTCCAGCAGATTTACTTTGGATGATATAATTGGTGAAAGCCAAGCAATTATTAAGTTAAAAAAGCTTGCTAGAAGGGTTGCATATAGCCCGTCTCCTATACTTTTATATGGAGAAACAGGTACTGGCAAAGAAGTTTTTGTGCAAGCTATACATAATGAAGGAGATAATGGGAATAAACCATTTGTAGCTCAAAACTGTGCCGCATTACCTGCTACTCTATTAGAAAGTATTCTCATGGGCACAGTAAAGGGAAGTTTTACTGGTTCAGAAGACCGGCCAGGATTATTAGAGATTGCCCATGGGGGAACGCTTCTTCTTGATGAAATTAATTCTATGCCCCTTGAATTACAAAGTAAAATTCTTCGAGTGCTTCAAGAGGGGTGTTTTAGGAGGATTGGTGATACAAAACTAAGGCATGCTGAATCAAGAATTGTGGCATGTACAAATGTGGACCCAACTGAAGCTGTTAAGAATAAAAATCTGCGCATTGACCTCTATTATCGACTAAATGTTATTTCCTTGTACATTCCTCCATTAAGAGAGAGGAAGGAAGATATTCCACCCCTGGTTAATCATTTTATTAATAAACTTGGTGACCGGTTTCATGTAAGCATAAAAGGTGTTGAGGACAGGGTTATGACAGTTTTTGATAATTATGATTGGCCGGGTAATGTAAGAGAACTGCAGCATTGTTTAGAACATGCTATAAACGTTATGTCAGGTTCAATAATAAAATTAGAACATATGCCATTATATCTTACGAAGCATTTTAGTAGAAACAATATTTATGGAGTAAGTTTGCCGAGTATTTTAGATGTTCAATCATTACCTGAAGCTTTAAGCACTATAGAGGCTAATTTCATTAGGGATGCGCTAGCAAAATGTAGTTGGAATGTAACTCAGACTGCTCGAATGCTTAAAATTCCTAGACAAACACTTCAGTATAAAATGCGTAACTTGGAATTGAATACTAACAATGGTGGCAATTTATGAGCCTGCTAGTTGTATCCTTGTTAGGTGGTATTTTTGTAGGTTACAGTAAGTTTTTTTCAGAAAGATTACTGCAAATTTTAGGGAAATTAACTGTTGTTAGTTTGATTTGCCTCATAGGGGCATTAGGTGCAAAGATTACTTTAGATGAGGCTGTCTTTAATAGTATTGGAGTACTTAGTATAAAAGCACTACTGCTCATGCTCACCTCCGTAGCTGGTAGTGTGGTAGTCGTTTGGCTAATGGAAAAAAGGCTTCATTTGTTTCAATATGATAATGTTGTAAGTCAAAAAGAAATCTCAACCCAAACTAAGAATGAAACACAGCAAGCAACTAATTATTCCTTTGTCAAAAGGGTGCTTATAACACTTTTCATTGGTGGTATTCTAGGTAAGGTCTTCACTATTAACTTGGAAACCTTAGACTTGACAATTACACTATCCTTATATATCTTATGTTTTGGGGTAGGAACTGATATAGGTAATGATGAAAATTTAATTAATAGTCTAAAGAGCTTGAGTTGGAAGTGCATTCTTGTTCCATTTGGGGTATTATTTGGAAGTTCCTTAGGAGCGTTTTTAGCAGGTCTGGTTGTAAATATAGATGCTAAAAGTGCTATTGCCATAGGAGCCGCTTGTGGGTTTTATAGCGTTGCAGGGGGGGTCTTGGCAAATCTTGCAGGTTCTGAGATGGGGACAGTAGCCTTTTTGGCTAACTTCTTTAGAGAGATTGGCTCCTTTATAATAATTCCAATTCTAGCAACAAAGGTAAGCCCTGTTTCTGCTAGTACTCCAGGAGGAGCAACTGCCATGGATACAACTTTACCATTAATATTTAAAACTTTAGGAACAAAGGTAGCCTTAATTGCTATGATTAGTGGGGTAGTACTAACCATACTTATTCCAATCTTGTTGCCCATTATCTTATCCTTTTAATAAGGTAAGATGCAATATAGAAGGTGAAATTTAGCCTTCAGTTATGATGCAAAAAAATGAAGGGGAGGTGAAGAAACAGGAGGAAAAGTAAGAATTGTCAGTTTAGTAAAAAAATGAAATGGGAGGTATATTTGTGGAACATTACGGCTGGATATCATTGTTACCACCTGTGATAGCTATTGTATTAGCTATCGTGACCAGGGAAGTATTATTATCTTTAACTGTTGGTATTATGGTAGGATCTTTTATACTCTTTGATGGTAACCTGATGGCAAGTTTTACTGGAGTGTTTGATTTTGTTTTTCAAAGTGCCGGTGATCCTGACTGGAATATGCGTACAATAATTTATACATTGTTCTTAGGAAGTGTTCTTGGGATGATAACAAAAGCTGGCGGAGCTAGGTCTTTCGCTGACTGGTCTTCGAAAACCATTAAATCAAGAAGAGGTGCTCAGGGAGTAACATTTGCAACAGGGATTGCGCTATTCTTTGATGATTACTTTAATGCATTGACAGTAGGTTCAGTTATGAGAACTGTTACTGATAGATTTAAAATTTCAAGAGAAAAGCTTGCTTATATTACTGACTCTACTGCTGCACCCGTTGTTATATTAATGCCTATATCTACATGGGTTGCTTATATTGTTGGTATGATGGGGGATCAGTTTAATCAATTAGGACTTGATAATAACCCATTTATGGAGTTCATCTATACAATTCCATATAACTTCTATGCATGGTTAACATTAATAATGGTAGCAGTAATCATTTTCACTAATCTAGAGTATGGACCCATGGCTAAAGCTGAGAAAAGGGCAGTTGCCAAGGGAATTCTTTATGAGGAAGGAAGTGTAGCTCCTCCAGGGGATGAGCTAAATAGGATTGAAGGCTCACCAAATGGAAAAGTTGCAGATATGGTCTTCCCAATTGTTATGTTAGTCGCTTCAATAGTAATATTTATGCTATATACTGGTGGATTTTTTGATGGAGGTAAAAGCGTATCACAAGCATTACAGGATACTGATTCTGTAACTGCCATGGTGTACGGTACATTCTTAACAATAGTAATATCTATGTTATGGTATAAGGTCAGAAAAGTTATTGGTATTCTTGAATCAATTGAAGCTGTTGTTGCAGGTATGAAGGCTATGCTTCCAGGTATTTTAATTCTAGTTCTAGCCTGGAGTATTGGTTCAGTTACGAGTGAACTAGGTACTGGCATGTTCCTAGCAGAAGTAGTAACAGAATCATTGCCTGCATGGACACTACCTATGGTGATATTTTTCGTTGCTTGTTTTATGGCCTTTGCAACTGGTACTTCATGGGGAACCTTTGCTATTATGATACCAATTGCTATTCCATTAGCAGTTTTTTCCGATACATCCATAGCTTTATGTATGGCTGCTTTATTAAGTGGAGCTGTATGGGGTGATCATAGTTCACCATTGTCAGATACCACAATTCTTTCATCTACCGGTGCAGGTTGTCCTCACGTTGATCACGTAAGGACACAAATCCCATATTCATCAACAGGTGCTGCAGCTGCATTAGTTGGCTTTATTGTTGCAGGAATAACTCAAAGTGTCATAGTTTCACTTATTGTATCAGTGGCTGTATTAATTGGATTAATTTACTTGTTCCATAAGTTTAACAAGGATGAAATCGAGAAAATTGATCAGCATATAGAGCAAGTAGATGCAAACCTGTAAATAATATTGAGGAATAAAAATTATCATTACAATAATTCTAGTAGTAGCTAGTAATATAGAGTTTCTGGGAGTTATTGTATGCATCAAAAGACTATGATTAGGTGTTAAGGGTAACCTTGCTATGGAAGATGTTAATAGCACCATAGAGAAATTGCCTAAAACATAGGTGTCGATGTATAATAAATATAAAAGACGGTGCAACAAATGGTTGCACCGTCTTTTTGTGTCATGTTTTAAATTTATACACACTCAAAATAGATGGCATAAGTTTTGCATTGAAAAAAGGTGAATGGGATGAGATGACCAGCACAATTGAAATAGGGGGAAAAAGAAAATGAGACACTATAAAGAGATTTCGTTATGGGAAAACATTACTGACGAGCAGTGGAATGACTGGAAATGGCAGGTCAGCAATCGTATAACTACTGTTGAAGAGCTTAAGCAAATCATAGACCTAAGTGAAAAGGAGGAAGATGGGGTAAAAAATTGTCTAAAAACCTTTAGGATGGCAATAACTCCATATTATGCTTCACTAATTGATAAAGATAATCCTAGTTGCCCCATTAGAAGGCAAGCAGTTCCTACTTATAATGAATTAAAGGGTTCTAAATGTGATTTAGAAGACCCATTAGATGAAGATGTTGATTCTCCTGTGCCATGTATAACCCATAGATATCCAGATAGGGTACTGTTTTTGGTAACTGATCAATGTTCCATGTACTGTAGACATTGTACCAGAAGACGTATGGCTGGTACTAATGATCAGGCAAGAAATAAAGATCAGATAGAAGCAGCAATTGAGTATATTAGGAATAATAATGTGGTTCGAGATGTCATAATTTCTGGTGGAGATGGGTTATTAATTTCTGATAGTCTTCTTGAAGATATTCTAAAAAAATTAAGGGATATTCCTCATGTTGAGATAATCAGGATTGGCACTAGAACTCCAGTTGTTATGCCCCAAAGGATAACACAAAGCCTATGTAATATGATCAAAAAATACCATCCTGTATGGGTCAATGTACACTTTAACCATCCAAATGAGGTAACTCCTGAAGCAAAAAAAGCTTGTGCTATGCTAAGCGATGCTGGCATTCCTTTGGGTAATCAAAGTGTATTACTAAAATCAGTAAATGACTGTCCGCTAGTAATGAAAAAATTATTACATGAGCTTTTAAAAATGCGTGTTAGACCATACTATGTATATCAATGTGATTTAGCTAAGGGAATCGAACATTTTAGAACTCCAGTTAGTGCTGGAATTCAAATGATGGAGTATTTAAGGGGACATACCTCAGGACTTGCGGTTCCTGTATTTGTTGTGGACGCTCCAAGAGGAGGGGGAAAAATACCTGTAATGCCCCAATACTTAATATCTCAATCTCCAAACAAGGTAATTCTGAGAAACTTTGAAGGTGGTTTATATAGCTATACACAACCAAAACATGAGATTGACCCTGAAAAACCTTGCGAACATTGCGGTGAGCATCATAATGACTATGATATGGGACTTGCAAAGATGTTAAATGGGCATACAGTTGCCATGGAGCCTGTAGTAAAAAGATAGCACAGGTAACTGCCCAAAAATGAGCAGGGCCCAAAAATGAGCACAATCGAGAAGTTTGCTTGAATACCTAGAAAATACTGAAAAATTATCCTGTAAATAATTAAGAACGCCTAGAAATGGGCGTTTTTTAACTTTTGTCCGATGACTATCACCGCTAGCCTTGCATGGGTTCAGCTATGCCCGTAAAACAAAACTTAGTTTACGTCAAATCTATTGTTCAAGGCGGAAGCTTTAATTGCGCTAATATTATCTACCTATGAAAATTATGCTTAATGATAGTGCAAGTTGGCAAGTTTCACTCCAAGACTTCCATCTTCTAGCCTTGTACTGGTATTTCTAAGCATTGCCGAAATCACAATGCTAGAACTACGGGCGTAAGGGGTGCTGTGTCCAGCCTTGCACACACTCAATACTAATGAACAAGTTCATAAGTGTTACTAGCGTGGATAACGGTTTTCCCTAAAGGATTAGCTTAGCTAAACATTTAATCTGCTGATTAAATAAAGTTTCCCTCTATAACCTTCAGATGGAGTAAAAATCATAGTACTAAAAAACATGGCATAGGGATTGCATTATAAGACATTATTAAGGTAGCCATAGTTAATTGTTCTTCCATAAGTATTGAAAAGATGAATTTAATGCAGAAAGAAGAATTGTACGAAAGGATATATGAAGTTATACTGGAAGATAGAGTTATACAATATGTCTAATAACATAAATTTGGGGACATTCCTCAGCCCTCAGAGGCTAAGTCAAAGGAGGTGTATCCCCATACATTATTTATTAAAGGAGGCAACATAGTGGCAAAATTTACATTTGAAGGACAACCTAGGTTAAAGCTTTTATCAGATTCACAAATTGAGAAAATTCATGATCAGGCAATTGCCCTGCTAGAAAAAACTGGAGTAAAGTTTGACTCAGAGGAAGCATTAAAAATATTAGAGGAGCATGGAGCAACTATAGACTATAATAAAAGGATTGCTAAAATTCCAGGACGGCTCGTAGAAAAGGCAATTAAAACAGCTCCAGAAGAAATTAAATTATTTAATAGACAAGGGGAATTAAGTGCAAATCTAAGTGGAAGTAATGTTTACTTTGATCCTGGTTCATGTGCTATTAGAATGATGGCATCAGATGGTATTACAACTAGGAGTTCACAGAGCCATGACTTAATTAAGATATCAAAGGTTACTGATGCATTAGATAATCTAGTGTTACAGAGTTCGGCTGTCACCCCATATGATGTTCCGAAAATTATTGGAGATAGCTTTAGACTCTACCTTTTATTAAAGAACTCACCAAAAGCAATTATAACAGGAGCTTTTACCATAAATGGTGTATCAAATATGAGAGATATGCTTGCAGTTGTTAGGGGTGGATACAAAGAGCTAGAAGAGAAACCACTAGCTGTTTTTGATATTTGTGCTTCTCCACCACTTAAGTGGACTCATATTAGCTCCCAAAACATTATTGATTGTGCCCGCTATGGTTTACCCCAAGAGTTTATTACCATGGCTATGCCAGGTGCTGCCTCTCCAGCAACTCTGGCAGGATCAGTACTTGTACAGGTGACAGAAACTCTGAGCGGTCTAACACTAGCACAATGTACCAAGGAAGGGGCCCCGTGTATTTATGGTAGTGCACCTGTAAGTTTTGACATGAGACACGGAACTACTCCAATGAGTGCTTTAGAGGCTACTATGATTGGCGCAGCATATGTCCAAATGGGTAAGTATTATGGCCTGCCAACCCATACCTATGCAGGTCTTAGTGATTCAAAACTCGTAGATGTACAGGCAGGCCTAGAAACTGCAATGAGCGGTATAATTGCCCAGTTAGCTGGAATTAATGTTATTTCTGGAGCTGGCATTTTGGATTTTGTGGGTTGTTTTAGTCTAGAAAAGCTAGTTATTGACAACGAAATATGTGGTATGGCTCTAAGATTAAATGAAGGTATCAGAGTAGATGATGAAACACTAGCAGTTGATTTGATCTCTGAGTTAGGACCTGGTGGAGATTATTTGCTGGCCGACCATACTCTAAGATGGTATAAAAAAGAGCCTTATTTACCTTCAAAGGTAATTGTTAGGAATAGCAACAGTTCCTGGGAAGCTGAAGGATCTAAGGGAAGCTTTACATTAGCTCAGGAAAAGGTAAAAGATATTTTAGAAAACCATGTTCCTGTTGGAATGAATACTGAACAGGAAAAGGAATTAGACAATATTGTTAGAGGTTTTATGAAGGAACATGATATTAAAGAAATACCTAATGGACCAATTTTATAACATACGCTTTGTCAAAGCATAATCGTCTACGCACATGGTTGAAAATTAACATTTAAAAGAAGGGTGGAACAAAACGTGAAACACAAACCTAAACTTAAGCTAGAGAAGTCACTTCAGATGTTTGAAGAAGCACAGCGCCTTTCCCCAGGAGGTTTAATGGGGATTCGTAGACCCTATAATTTTATACCAGGAGAATATCCGATTTTCATTGAACATGGATACGAAGGTCACATTGTTGATGTGGATGGCAACGATTATATAGATATGCTTTGCGGATATGGTCCAATTATACTGGGCTACAATGAAAAAGAAATAAATAATGCAGTAATTGAACAACTGGATAAAGGGTTCTGTTTTGCATTAGTTCAGCCTGTCCAAAACCAGCTTGAAAAAAGACTAGTTGAATTAATCCCATCAGCTGAAATGGCTATATTAGTGAAGACAGGCTCGGATGCAACAGGAGTAGCGGTCCGAATTGCAAGAGGTTATACTGAAAAAAATATAATTTTACGTTGTGGTTATCATGGTTGGCATGATTGGTGTGTGGAAGTAGAAGGCGGTGTACCAAGTGCAATAAGAGATTTAACACGTGAATTTCCCTATGGAGATTTAGATGCTCTGGAAAAACTGTTAAAAGATAATGCTAATGATGTTGCTGGAATTATCATAACTCCTGTAGGCCATCCTCTAGCAGCACCTGTTACAGCCCCTCCTGAAGGCTACTTAGAAGGGGTACGTGAACTTGCTGACAAATACAAGACCGTATTAATCTTTGATGAAATAAGAACTGGTTTCAGGGTAGCATTAGGAGGGGCCCAAGAAAGGTATGGTGTAACACCTGACCTTTCTACCTTTGGAAAAGCAATGGCCAATGGTTATGCTATAAGTGCATGTGTGGGCAAAGAAGAAATAATGAAGGTGGCAGAAAAAAAAGTTTTTATAAGTTCCACTTTCTTTCCTAACAGTCTAGAAATGACAGCTGCAATGAAGTGCATTGACATACTAGAAAGGGAAAAGGTTATGGAAAGCATTTGGAAACGCGGACAAATGTTTTTGGATAGTCTTAGTAGTATTGTGGAGAAGTCTCAGGTCCCTGCCTCAGTATCTGGAATACCACCAATGCCATTTTTAACCTTTGAAAAGGTAGATAATCGTTATAAAGAACGCAGAAACTGTTTCTATACAGAAACAATCCGTAGAAACCTATTTATTCAACCATACCATCATTGGTATATTGCCCATAGACATACCGACAAGGATCTCACTAATGCATTAGATGTAATAGGAGAAGCCTTGGAGGTTGTAAAAGAAAGATTTCCTCTAAAATAGAAGTAAAGGATTCTTTTTTTCACTAATTCTAAGGAATTAATTAAGTGGTTATATGGGGTGTATTGTGAGGGGGATCCGAAATGTCATTTGCTATAGAGAATATCTTTACAATAGAAAATTTAAAAGGTCTTAAATTGGTAGCTGGTGGAAAAGGCTTAGATAGACAGGTCAAATGGGTAACAATCCTGGAGGTTTTAGATGAATTAGCTTACTTGGATGAGGGAGACCTACTTGTGACAACAGGGTACGGACTTGCTGAAGATGAAGAACTGCAAAACACTTTAATAAACTTTCTAGCTGAAAGAGGTTTGGCAGGCATTGCAATTCAACCAGGATTTTCTCTTACAGAAATTCCAGCAGCTTTATTACGAGAAGCGGATAGACTGGGTTTTCCAGTTTTATATTTACCAAAGGATCTGTCCTTTAGTAGATTTACACGTCATATATTGAAGCATCTTATCAATCATCAATTCTATTTGCTTGAATATTCCCAGAGAATTTACAACCAACTAACTAAGCTAGTATTAAATAACCAGGGGCTAGATAGCATTGCTGAAAGCCTTGTAGCAATGATTGAAAGACCTGTTATTATATTAGATTTATTTTATAATCCAATTGCTGACGCTTTTCCTGAAACAAATCATTTTGAACCATGGGGTAATCTCTCGGATATAATAAGAAATGTAACATCACTTACAAGTATCAAGGCGCAAATTATTAGCTTACCAAATGACCGTCATCTTAGTCTAGTTCCCATTACTACAGGTTCTGAGGTTTTAGGCTATTTAGCTATTTTAAATCCAAAGAATCCCATGGAAGAAATGGATTCTATAGCAATAGAACATGCAGCAACCCTGGCTGCACTTGTTATTCTAAAAGAAACTGCAGTAAGAGAAACCAAAAACAGTCTAAAAGAGGACTTTCTTGAAGAAACCTTAAAGGGTATAAATTCCCCACAAATACTTGCAAAAAAAGCAGCAGCCTTTGGTTATGATAAAAGTAAGGGATACCATTTGGCCCTTTTTAATATGGGCAATTGGGACCTGCTTTCTAATACCCAAAGGGAAACTGAGATGTATCATCTTAAGAATTATCTTTTGTCCTCTATAGAGCATTGCATATCAAAATATGGCTTCAGGTATATGTATAAGTTTTCTTCTCCAGAAAAAATTCTACTTCTACTACAGGTAAGAAGTAAAAAAGAGCTGGCAGATGTTCAAAAAGTAATTGGGGAAATAATAAGTCTTATTAAAAACAAGTACACAGACATTAGCATTATGGCAGGTATAAGCAATTATTACAGTAAACTTGAGAGCCTGAGCTTGGCATACAAGGAAGCATCCAGAGCATTGGATTTAGCAAAGATTCACAATAAACCTATAACCCTATTTTCAGATATTGAAGTTTATAATTTATTCTATGAAATTTCCAAAAAGAACTTTTCCCAAAGCTTTTTTAAAGAGAAGTTAGGATTTCTAATAGAATATGACACAAAAAACAATTCACAACTAGTAACAACCTTAGAGTATTTTCTCAAGCATAACGGTAATTTACAAGAAACTTCAGCTAGTTTATATGTACATCGACATACATTAAGATATAGACTACAGAGGATTAAGGAAATTACAGGACTTGACCCGTTAGCCTCTGAAGATAGATTGAAATTGCAAATTGCTCTAATGTTATCAAAAGTAATATAAATGAGTCAAAAGAACACCTTCTTTAAAGCAGGTGTTCTTTTATCCGATGACTATTATCGCTAGCTTTGCATGGGTTCAGCTATGCCAACAAGATGGCTAGTTTTACTCCAAGACCCCCACTTCTCTTAAGGAAATGGGACACACCTGTGAGTAGAACCAGGAATGTCAAATCAGGTGGAGTAGAGTCTCCATCTGATTCCCATGTTCAGCTTTGACTGAACGAGTTTACTGCTGGAAAAATAATTTTTGGAACTTTATAGTTTCACTTAATAACCGATGTTGTTAAAATTTACAGTATCGGTTTGAGTTTTTATCATGGAAATCACATATTATAGAGTATAAATAAATAAAGGATTATAAAATTCTGCACCGAATCTGTGTAAAAGACTCTTAAGATAGGAAGTGAAAATTTTATGAGAGAATTTAGAGTTGAAAATAAGAAATTAAGAAATATTTGTGATCTAGATCAATTGGATTTTAAAACTACTAGTGAAGTAGATATTCTAGAAGGCATAATAGGCCAGGAAAGAGCTGTCAACGCAATGGATTTCGGTCTAAAAATCAATAACAAGGGCTATAACATTTATATGGCTGGATTAAATGGAACTGGGAAAACGAGTTATGCTAACTCATTGGCACATAAAATTGCTGTTGCTGGAGAAGTTCCTAATGATATATGTTATGTATATAATTATAAAGAACCTGATAGGCCCTTAATTATTGAAGTTTCTTCTGGACTTGGAGAGTCATTTGCAAAGGATATGGATAATCTGGTTGACATAATTAAGAAGGAAATACCCAAAGCCTTTGTAGGTGAAGAATTTGATACCCAAAGAAGAATGATTAGAGATAAATACCAAAAGGATACTAGTGAGCTATTACAAGAGTTGGATAAGATAGGAAAAGAAAAAGACTTTATTGTGCGTCAATCGGGTAAAGGGTTGGTAAGTGTTCCTTTGGTAAATGGCAAACCAATCGATCAAATGGATGAGGAATTAATAACTGATGAAATTACCAGGGAGATTCAGAACAAGCTTCCAGAAATGCAAAAGCTCTTGGATGAAGTAACAAGAAAGATTAAGTTGCTAGAAAAGGAGGCTTCAAGTGAGCTTGCTTCTATAGAAAAAAAAGTTGCTATGGCAGTAATAAAGCCAGAAATTGCGTTGGTTAGAGAAGCCTACAATGCTCATTCTAAAATACTGTCCTATTTAGATAATGTTGAAAAAGATATGGTGGATAATCTACAGGTCTTTAAGGTGAAAGAAGAGGACCAAAGTTTAAATCCGTTATTACCCCAATTGCAATTAGAAAACAATCTAATAAGATACAAGGTTAACCTATTTGTTAATAATGCTAAGCAAAAAGGTGCCCCTGTTGTATGTGAAACCAATCCAAACTATTATAACCTTTTTGGGAAAATTGAAGGAAAGGCTAATTTTGGAGGTATAAGTACAGACTTTACAATGATAAAATGTGGGTCGATCCATAAAGCAAATGGTGGTTACCTAATTATTCATGCCAATGAAATATTAAAAGATCCATTTGCCTGGGGTGCATTAAAGAGAACTTTAAAAGGGCAAGAGTCAATTATTGAAAATATTGGAGAACAATTTAAGATAATGCCTACTGCTACAATTAAACCAGAGGCCATGCCCATTAAAGTTAAGGTTATTTTAATAGGTAGCTCCCATATTCAGCAGCTACTTTACAGCTATGATGAAGATTTTAGTAAATTATTTAAGATTAGAGCCAACTTTGATACATCTATGGAGCGAAATCCTGATAATATACTTATGTACTCCCAGTTTATTAGTGCAGTATGTAAGCAGGAAAACCTTAAGGCATTTGATAAATCAGCAGTAGCGAGGGTAATAGAGTTTAGTTCAAGGTTAGCTGACCACCAGAAAAAACTTTCTACTAAATTTAACGAAACTGTAGAGATTGTATACGAAGCTAACGCATGGGCAGAAATTGAGAACAATGAATATGTTACTGCATACCATGTGGAAAAGGCTATCAATGAAAAAATAAATAGAGCTAATTTACTCGAAGAAAAGATTCAAGAAAATATGATTGAAGGGCAAATCCTCATTGAAACCCATGGAAGCACTATTGGTCAGATAAATGGGTTGTCAGTCTACAGTTTAGGTGATTATTCCTTTGGAAAGCCTTCTAGGATCACAGCTAGAGCATTTAAGGGAAAAAAGGGTCTTATAAATATTGATAGAGAAGTAAAAATGAGTGGTAAGATTTATGACAAAGGTGTTTTAATTCTTGCTGGCTATATAGGTGGCAAATTTGCACGAAATACACCACTAAGTATTACCGCAAGCATCTGTTTTGAACAAAACTATAGTGGTATAGACGGAGATAGTGCATCGTGTGCAGAACTTGTTGTACTACTTTCAGCTATTGTAGATATTCCGGTTAGACAGGATATAGCCATTACAGGTTCAATGAATCAGAGAGGTCAGGTCCAACCAATTGGTGGGGTAAATCAAAAGATCGAGGGATTCTATGGCTTATGTAAAGAAAGGGGACTCACCAAGACTCAGGGTGTAATAATCCCAAAACAGAATATTGATAATTTAATGTTGAATAACGAGGTTGTAGAGGACTGTAAAGCGGGAAATTTCCATATCTATGCAATCTCAGATGTTGAAGAAGCAATTGAAATCCTTACTGAAACCGCTCCTCATGAATTTTTTAAAATGGTTCAAAAAAAATTGGAGAAAATGGCAGAAAAAGAAGAGATCGAAGGTACCCTAGATTAAAGGATAAAACAAAGCCCTTATGTGCAGTTCAGTTTCAGTATAGCACATAAGGGCTTGCTTTTTAACTTAGATTATTGAATCGTAAGGGTGCTTTCATTAATATTTATATTAGAATTGGATTGTTCTTCTTCTACATTCTTAATAGGCACTCTTATTTGAACTGTAGTGCCCTGATCTGCGCTGGAGCAAATTCTTAAACCATAGTTAGGGCCATACAGGCTGATGAGCCTGTCATGAACATTACTCAAACCTACTCCATTTCCAGACCCATAGCCTGGTTGAAGGACAAGATGAATTTTTTCTTCAGGGATACCAACACCATCGTCAGAAACCATCATCACCAAATGGTCATCTTTCATAATCGCAGAAATTTTCAAAGTTCCTCCACCCACTTTAGGCGTTATTCCGTGCTTTACTGCATTTTCTACAATGGGTTGGAGACTCAAAAATGGTATTTTTAACCCCAGCAAACTATCATCAATTTCTTGAATAATTTTTAACGAATCTTCGAAGCGGGCCTTTTCCAAAGTTAAATAGGTTTCAATGCACTCCAGCTCTTCTCCTAAAGTTATATAGTGACCTCTTCTCCTGAGAGTTTGTCTGAAAAAGTCAGCCAGGTGAATTAAAAGCTGCCGTGATTTTTCAGGGTTAGTTCTACTATAAAGAACAATAGTGTTAATTGTATTGAAAAAGAAGTGTGGGTTTATCTGTGCATGTAAAGCATCAAGCCTTGCTTTAGTTAACAGTTGAGACTGCCTGTCAAGTTCAGCTAATTCAGTTTGCATACTTAGTAACTGGCCAATACCTAGTGCAAGTCTAATTGAATGATCAGAAAGGGGTCCCGGCCTTGTATCATACAATTTTAAAGTCCCTATAACTTTACCCTTTACCTTTAAGGGCACAATTATTACTGCTCCTAATGGACACTGGCAATCCTTAACTGGGCAGTTAAAGCCTTCAGAAGTTTCAATTACTTGATATTCTCCCGTCTTTAATACATCCTTAGTTGCTGAAGTCACGATAGGATCACCAGGTCTGTGTCTTTCACATCCAATACCTATAAAAGCAAGTATTTTATCCTTATCAGTTATTGCAACCGCAGGAAGCTCACTAATTTTTTTGATTATTTCCGCAGTATTCTGAGCTGTGTTCTCATCTAAGCCGCGCCTTAGGTATGGTAAAGTTTCATGGGCAATGAAAAGGCTGGTATTGGTAGCTTGTCTGTTTTCATCTTGACTTTTAAAAGGTTTTGTGTATAACTTAAGTATTAACCAGAAGAAAGTAACATTTACAGGAATTAATAGAAGTGCTTTTAAAGTTATTTCTAAAGGAATTACAATAAGAAAGAATGCTTCTATGAGAGAAAATATTATTATGAATAAAACAATTCTGGCATTTTGCATTTGAGTTCCTCCACTTTTAAGTCGTTAATTATTATGATGCATAATTCCCCTTTTTGTCAAACAACTCCTGCAAAAAGAAACATTTAAGAAGGATTTAACGAGATAATGTTGAAAATTATTAGTGTTAGATATTTACCTAAATAAGATAGTCTAAGACTACTTCGTAATACTAGCTACTGAAAAATGTATAATTTCTGATAGTAAAAGTAAAGGAGAGAAAGATTAAGTGGTAAAAGGGATAGGTACTGATATTGTAAGTATACACAGAATTAAGGCCTCAGTTATTAAGTTTAAAGAAAAGTTTCAAAGTAAAATTTTTACATTCGATGAATGGAATTATTGTTGGAACAAAAAAAACCCATTTCCATCCTTGGCTGCACGCTTTGCTGCAAAGGAAGCAGTATTAAAAGCATTAGGAACAGGAAAGGGGAAGATAAGTTGGCTGGATATTGAGGTTAAACTAGATAGTAAGGGAAAACCAAGCATTAACTTATGCGGATCAGCAGCTGAATCAGCCAGATCCCAATATATTAGTTGTTTTAATTTAAGTTTGTCACATTGCTCTGAATATGCGGTAGCCTTTGTAGTAGCCGAATAGGGGGAAAAGAATTGAAACTTGTTACTTCTAATGAAATGATGAATTTAGACAATATTGCTATTAATAAGTATTCTATACCTGGTATTGTTTTAATGGAGAATGCAGGTTTACAAGTGGTGCACAAGATAAAGCAACTATTTAACTACTTTTTAGAAAATAAAAGGATTATGATTTTTTGTGGTAAGGGAAACAATGGAGGAGACGGAATGGTCATTGCTCGGCATCTAATAAACAAAGGTGCTGATGTGAAGGTTTTTTTGCTTAGTAGTCCATCAGAGATAAAAGGTGATGCAGCTACAAACCTAAAAATCCTCCAATCCATGGGAGTGAGAATATATCCAATTATTAATGAGAAGGATCTACACAGAGTTAATATCGCAATGATTTATTCGGACTTAATTGTAGATGCTATTTATGGTACGGGATTTAAGGGAGAAGCTAAAGGAATATCTACAAGTCTCATAAAACTCATAAATGAATCAAAAAAAATAGTATTAAGTGTAGATTTACCCTCAGGTTTAGAAGCTGACACAGGAGAAGTTTGCGGAGAATGTATTAAAGCTACCCATACAATTACTTTTGGATTGCCAAAAATTGGTCTCTATTTAGAGCCAGGATGTAGATTTAGCGGACAGATAGAAGTTGTAGATATCTCACTACCACAAAAGTTATTTAATCAGAATTCCTTAAATAGGGAACTAATAACTTTAGATTGGGTAAAAAGTAAGCTAACTAAAAGGGAGTCAAACACACATAAAGGCAACTACGGTCACGTACTTGTAGTAGGTGGTTCTCCTGGAATGACGGGTGCTGTATACTTAGCAGCTACTGGGGCATTAAAAGCAGGAGCTGGTCTTGTAACAGCAGCGATTCCTCGCTCATTAAATTCCATACTTGAACAAAAACTTACCGAGGTTATGACAAAACCATTGCCTGAAAATGATAAGGGCTTTCTTGGGAGAGATTCCTTAGAACCAATCTTGGAGATGATTAAATCTGTAGATACTATAGTTATAGGCCCTGGAATGAGTGTTTCAATTGAAGGAGAAACCTTATTAAAAGAATTAATGCCTCAAATAAAAATTCCCATCGTTCTTGATGCTGATGGTTTAAACCTTTTGAGTAGAATTGTAGCAAGTGATAAAGAGTTTCTAAAAAAAATACAAGCAGAGATTATATTTACACCACATCCAGGAGAAATGGCACGTCTATGTCAAATCAATATCCAGGAAATTCAAAAAGACAGATTAACCATTGGAGAAAAATTTGCGAAAGAGTGGGGTGTAATCCTTGTATTAAAAGGATCTAAAACACTTATTGCTTCTCCAAAGGGTAAGACTTTTTTAAATATTACCGGAAACCCAGGAATGAGTACAGGAGGGACAGGTGATGTCCTGGCGGGTATAATAGGGGCCCTTTTAGGTCAAGGTTTTAATATGGATACAGCTGCAGCTATGGGTGTATTTCTTCATGGTTATGCTGCAGATAAGGCTGTTAAACAAACAGGTGAGTATTCTCTGACAGCCATGGATATTATTGATTATCTTCCTATAGTCTTAATGGAAATAAGTGAAGGTGAATAATTTGCGACCAGTTAAAGCAGAAATAAATCTTAATAATCTAGCCCACAACATAAGGGAATTAAGAAAAAGGTCAATGTCTAAAAACTTTATGGCTGTTGTAAAAGCTGATGGTTATGGACACGGTGCTGTTCCAGTTGCTAAAATCTCTCTTAATAATGGTGCAGATAATTTGGGAGTTGCTACAATTCAAGAAGGTATAGAATTAAGGGAAGCAGGTATCAAGGTTCCTATTTTAATTTTTGGATGGACCCCCGATGAGTATGCAGAGTATCTCCCCAAGTATAAGCTTACACAGACTGTGTTTTCATTTACGCAAGCTGAAAGGCTTTCTAGTGCAGTAAAAAAAATTGGGGAACAGGTGGACGTTCATTTAAAGATCGATACTGGTATGAATAGACTTGGATTTCAAATTAATCAGAAGTCCAAAGAGGAAATCAAAAAAATATTTTCTTTTAATAGCATTAATGTATTAGGGATATTTACACATTTTGCTGAAGCTGATAATAGGGCTTCGAACTATACAATTAATCAATATAAAAATTTCAAGAAATTCCTACTGGAGTTAGAAAGCTATGGATTAAAGTTTCCCGTTAGGCATTGTGCTAATAGTGCTGCGATTATTGATTACCCTAGTACACATATGGATATGGTTAGAGCAGGCATAAGCATCTATGGATTTTATCCTGACTTGATTATGAAAGACATGATTAAATTAAAACCTGTAATGAGATTACTAGCAAGAATCGCTCACATAAAGAATATTAGTGCGGGTGAAACAGTTAGCTATGGCCGGACCTTTGGGGCCCAGCAGAATAGGAAGATTGCTACAATTCCTGTGGGTTATGCTGATGGATATAATAGATTGTTATCAAATAAAGGTAAGGTTATAATAGGAGATAGTTTTGCTCCAGTAGTAGGTAGGGTATGTATGGATCAGTTTATGGTGGATATAACTCATATTGAAGAAAATATACAACCTGGAGACGAAGTGATTCTCTTTGGAGAGAATGATAACGGTATACAGGTTAGTGTTGATGAAATTGCAGATATAACAGGAACCATTAATTACGAGATAGTTTGTATGGTTAATAAAAGAGTACCTAGAGTCTATCTTCAGTGAACTCGTTCAGCTAAAGCTGAACATTTTAACCCACAATAACCGGTGTGTCCCTTACCTTATAACTTAATGCAATAAAATGATATTTACTATTGTATATAATTAAAAATTTAGGAAACAAATATATAGGAGAGAACATTATGAATCTGCTAAAGGAAAAAATACTTGAAGAAGGTCACGTATTATCGGCAAACATTTTAAAGGTGGACTCCTTTCTAAACCATCAAATGGATCCCGTCTTGATGTATAAGATTGGAGAAGAATTTGCAAAAAGGTTTGAAGGAGAAATAATAACCAAAGTTTTAACTGTTGAAGCATCAGGTATTGCTGCAGCATTAATGACAGGGTTGGTTTTAGGAGTTCCTGTTGTTTTTGCGAAAAAGAAGAAGCCCTCCACTATGGATGGAGCATTTTTTAGTGGTAGGATTCATTCGTTCACAAAGAATGAGACAGTAGATATAGTTGTAGCTTCCAAGTATTTAAAAAGTGAAGATAGGGTATTGATAATTGATGATTTTTTAGCTACAGGTGAAGCTGCAAAAGGTATGATTGAAATAGCTCGCCAGGCAGCCTGCCACTTAGTTGGTGTTGGTATTTGTATTGAGAAATCCTTCCAGGATGGAGGTAAACAACTAAGGGAAATTGGTGTAAGGGTTGAAACACTAGTAAGCATAAATGCTTTGACTAATGGAAAAGTTGACTTTGTATAAAATTATTGTTATTATTTGTTCTTGAACACGTATAGCATAAAGGATATAATAGAGTATAGCATATGCAAAGAAGTATTTGTTGCAGGGGGTGCCCTTATTGTCGCATGTCAAAAGAATCATGATTAGTATACCAGAAAACTTATTAAAAGAAGTAGATGGACTAGCTAATAGAGAAAAGAGAAATCGTAGTGAATTTATAAGGGAAGCGATGAAGTTGTATATATCTGAGCAAAACAAAAGAGGTATTAGAGAGCAAATGAAAAAAGGTTATCAAGAAATGGCTCAGATTAACTTACATTTAGCTGTAGAAAACTACGAAGTAGAAAACGAAGCACAAGAATATTACGAAGAGAAATTAGCGGAGTGTAAATAAGATGCATGTCAGAAGAGGAGATATATTTTATGCCCAACTAAATCCAGTTGTTGGTTCAGAGCAAGGTGGAACACGACCTGTTCTTATCATTCAAAATGATATTGGTAACCAATATAGTCCTACCACTATTGTGCTGGCAATCACTTCACAAATTTCTAAAGCTAAGTTGCCAACCCATATAGAAATGCCCAGTTCTAAAAGCGGGCTTGAAAAGAATTCTGTTATTCTTGCGGAACAAATACGTACTATTGACAAAAGCCGCTTAAAACACAAAGTAGCTTTTTTAGATGAGGAGTTCATGGTTAAGGTTGATCAAGCACTGGAAATAAGTCTAGGTTTAACTGAGGTTTAAAAGTTTTCCGTGTCTACTTAGATGTAGGCATTTTTATTTTCCCCTTGGAATATTTTAATTAACAGGGGGGGATAAAAATGGCTGCACCAAAGATTGGTATTACTTGTGGTGAAGATATTAAAGAAGGGAAAGTATTTATAACTAATTATTATTTAAGGTGTGTGCAAAGGGCTGGAGCTACTCCCTTGTTGATACCATCAATAGAAAAAAATATTAATGATTATCTGTCCAGCCTTGATGGGATAATTTTATCAGGTGGAGTTGATGTGGATCCATTTTATTTTAATCAAGAGCCTATAATTGGAATGGGTGAAATTACACCAGGAAGAGACAACTTTGAAATTAAGCTAGTCCAAGCTGCAGTTATACTGGATATACCTATTTTAGCAATTTGTAGGGGTGTTCAAGTATTAAATATTGCTCTTGGAGGTAATATATATCAAGATATATTACTCCAGGTACCGGGAGTATATCAACATTCACAAAATGCTCCCAGATGGTATCCAACACACACGATACATATTATTAGAGACTCTTTGTTAGGACATATATTTAAATCAGATACCGCAAAAGTAAACTCATTTCATCACCAAGCTGTGAGTACCTTGGGTGAAGGAGTGGTTTCCATTGCCAAAAGTTTAGATGGGATTGTGGAAGCAATTACAATGCCAGGTAAAGAGTTTGTTCTTGGGGTACAGTGGCATCCAGAATGCATGGCAGATAAATTCAAGGAGCAACAGCAGATTTTCAATGAATTTGTTAGAGCTTGTACAACATGATATATACCTATAATAATATTGAATAGAATAGTAAGGAAGTGATATTTTGCTGGCATTAACTAATGGTAGGATAATTACAATAACTGGCCCAATATATGAAAAAGGAACAGTACTTGTAGATGGAGAAAAGATAAAGCAAGTAGGTAGTATTACAGATGTAAAGATACCATCTGACAGTAAAATTATAGATCTTGAGGGCAGTACAGTTATTCCTGGTTTCATTGAGAGCCACTGCCATGTGGGTATCATGGAAGAGATGTATAGGATCGAAGGTGATGACTTAAATGAAACTACTAATCCAATCACACCTACCTTAAGAGCTATTGATGCGGTTTATCCAGGGGATTTGGCTTTTAAAGATGCCCTTCAAGCAGGCGTAACTACTATACATATATTACCTGGAAGTGCTAATGTAATAGGTGGAACCACTCTTATCATGAAGACCCATGGACTAATTATTGATAAGATGGCAGTCAATACCTGTGCTGGACTAAAGATTGCTTTTGGTGAAAACCCTAAACTGGTTTATGGAGAGCAGTCAAAAGCACCCAAAACAAGGATGGCTACTGCAGCTTTACTAAGAGAACAGTTTGTAAAGGCAATTTACTATAGAGATAAGCATCAAAAGGCTAAATGGGACCCAGATAAAAAACCGGAAAGAAATTTAGCTATGGAAATGATAAATCTTGTATTAGACGGAACGATTCCATTAAGAGCTCATGCACATAGAACTGATGATATCATGACAGCTATTAGAATTGCAGAGGAATTTAAAGTAAATATCATTATAGAGCATGGAACAGAAGCCCATCTAATTGCAGAAGAGATTGTCAAGAGAAAGATTCCTGTGGTTACCGGACCTAGCTTTACATCCAGGGCTAAGGTTGAAATGGGTCAAAGGACATTTAAGACTCCCGGAGTTTTGGCTAAAAAAGGAGTTAAGGTAGCCATTATGACAGATCACCCTGTAATCCCCATAGAATATCTCCCACTATGTGCTGCTTTAGCACTTAAGGCAGGTATGGATTCTGAGGAGGCATTGAAGTCGATTACAATAAATGCTGCTGAGATACTGGGAATAGCTGATAGAGTTGGTAGTATAGCTGAAGGTAAGGACGCTGACCTGGTTGTTATGGATGGCGATCCACTCGAGATAAAAACCAAAGTTAAGGAAGTTTTTATAAATGGTAATTCAGTTTATAAAAACTAAATAATACTTAATGAAACCCACTACCTTGGTGGGTTTTTCCGTTGCCTTTGTTTGCCCTAAATGTTAAAGATTGGTGTAATCTAAGTTTTCTTTGCTTTCTTGATGATGTTTGGATAATATAGGACATAAAAGAGGTTTTACAGGGAAAACTTCTCAATATCCGGTAATCAGTTTTAGGAGGCCACTAATGATAAAAATCCATGTTAATAACGAAAAAGAAACTATGAAACTAGGACAAGTTATAGGGAACTACATTGTCCCTGGTATGGTTATTTGTCTTCAGGGTGATTTAGGTACTGGAAAAACAACTCTGACTAAGGGAATTGTAAAAGGGTTTGGGATAAATGATTCTGTAACTAGTCCTACCTTTACAATCATTAATCAGTATGAGGGTAAAAATAATTTATACCATATTGATACATACAGGATAGAAAGTAGTGAGGAAATGATTGATTTGGGAGTGGAAGATTACCTTCCTGCAAATGATGGAGTTACAGTTGTTGAGTGGCCTGAGTTAATTGAAAATTTGTTGCCTAAAGATCGGATAATTCTATCCTTTTTTGCTAAAGGAGATAATCAAAGGGATATTAGCATTTACATTAAAGGAGATAATCCTGATTATGAAAAGTTCTTACAGGAGTTGAATAAACATGATAGTATTGGGAATTGATAGTTCTACACAAGTAAATACAGTTGCTTTGATTGACCATGGAAGATTATTAACCGAAACAATAATGAACACCCGAAAGAACCATTCTCAGAGGCTTATGCCTACGATAGATATGATTCTAAAAGAAGTAGGTATAAACATTACTGATATTGATGGCGTAGCAGTCTCCTCAGGACCAGGTTCATTCACGGGTTTAAGAATTGGCATGACAACTGCAAAGGCCATTGCCTGGTCTCTTAATAAGCCTCTGGTAGGGATACCTAGTCTTGACGGAATTGCGTATAATGCTCAAGGAGTATCAGGAATTATCTGTCCCATATTAAATGCGCGAAGAAATGAAGTGTATACCGCTCTTTATAGAATTAAAAATGGAGAATTAGAACGACTTTGTGACTATATGGTAATTGATCCAGTTAAGTTAATAAAAAAATTAGATGCCAATGAGGGGCAGATCACATTATTAGGAGATGCAATAGAGGAATTTGCTTTAGTGTTTGAGAAAAATCTTGGAGACAGACTTACAATTCCCACATCAGCAAATAGGCTGCCAAGAGCTTCTCAGGTTGCCTATCTTGGTTGGAAACGTCTCCTAAAGGGAGAAACAGACAATGTAATTAATCTATCCCCGCTATATATAAGAAAGTCAGACGCAGAAATGAAACTGGATCAAAGGAAACGGAGTACATAAATGGCTGAAGAATACTCAATTAGAAAAATGACATTTCAAGATATAGACCAGGTACTAGAAGTTGAAAATCTCTCCTTTCCGAGCCCTTGGTCAAGGAGCTCTTTCGAAGCGGAGATAAATGATAATTTGTTTGCTCATTATTATGTGGTTTTTAAAGATCATAAAGTAGTAGGTTATGCAGGCATGTGGATGATTATTGATGAAGCGCACGTGACAAATATTGCAGTTCATCCAGAATTTAGAGGATTGAATTTTGGCAAGAGACTTACCCAAACACTTATTATGCAGGCATTTAGGCAGGGTGCTAATAGGATTACTCTAGAAGTAAGGGTATCTAACTTAATAGCTAGAAATCTATACAAGGACTTAGGCTTTAATGAAGCTGGGATTCGCAAGGGTTATTATTCCGATAACAATGAAAATGCTATTATAATGTGGAAGAATATTCTAGTAAGTGGTGATGAACCAGGAGGTGATATACTATGCTAATTCTAGGAATTGAGACTAGCTGTGACGAAACATCTGCAGCTGTAATAAAAGATGGTAAGACTATCTTGAGTAATATAATATCTAGTCAGATTAGTACCCATCAGCCTTACGGAGGTGTTGTTCCGGAGATTGCATCAAGAAAACACTTGGAAAACATAATACCTGTTATTAATGGGGCTATGGAGCAGGCCGATGTGACTTTTGAAAAAATTGGAGGAATAGCTGTAACCTATGGGCCTGGGTTAGTGGGAGCACTATTAGTTGGAGTTTCTGCTGCTAAAGCGCTTGCGTATTCTCTCAATAAGCCTTTAATTGGTGTGAATCATCTTGATGGTCACATTTATGCTAACTTTCTGGAGCATAACTTAGATATGCCACTTGTATGTTTGGTAGTATCAGGTGGTCATACAAGCCTTATTTATATGGAAGATCATGATAAAAGAACACTTTTGGGAGCAACAAGAGATGATGCAGCTGGAGAAGTATTTGATAAAATTGCACGTAAGATGAATTTGGGATATCCAGGGGGGCCCGCTATTGAAGAAATAGCTACAAAAGGACAGCCACTAATTGATTTTCCAAGATCGTGGCTTGAGCCTGATAGCTTTGATTTTAGCTTTAGTGGTTTAAAAACCTCTGTAATAAATTATATGCATAAGAAAGAGCAGATAGGAGAGGAGGTAAGTGTTCCTGATATAGCTGCAAGCTTTCAAGAGGCCATTTTTGAAGTTCTAATAACTAAAACCATCAAGGCTGCAGAAATGAAAAGAGTTAAAACCATAGTGCTAGCCGGTGGAGTTGCTGCCAATTCAAATTTAAAGAACAAGATGACAGATCAGGCCAATGAGTTAGGCATTAAGGTGTATTTTCCATCAACAATTTTATGTACAGATAATGCTGCTATGATAGCTTGCGCTGGACATTATAATTTATTAAAAGGTCAGACAGCAAATTTGGAACTTAATGCAGTTCCTAATTTACAAATGTCCTTAACCTCTATTTAAGAGGATGCTAGACCCACCTTCAAACTATCATTACTAATAAGGATAGTTCATGGGAGTGGGCTTTTTTACTTAATAAGAAAGTCTGGTGATAATATGCAATCATTTAGTAAATTTATTGATGATAGGTTTAAAATGTTTCCTCCAAAAGATGAAGTATCTGTTCAGGGAGAACCTGTTAAACCATTACGTAGTGGTGATCATGTAGTAATCGTTGGCGGGGGCATAGCTGGAAGCGCATTAGCGAGACGTCTGTTAATGCTCATGGAAAAAGAAGATCTAGATATTAGAATAACCATCATTAACACCATTAGCTGTAATTACTGTGGGGGCTTAATAACCAACCTTGCCCTCAGGACTTTTAATGATGTGTATAAACTGAGAATTCCAAAAGATGTGGTGCTAACTAGGATTAAGGACCTTGCATATATAAACAGGGCTGGAACTATTAATATTGATATTGACTATACCATGCTTGGTGTGTTAAGAACCAGCAGGTTTAATGTGCTTGGTTTTGATGATGCCTTTAAACAGATGATAACTCGGGGTTTATCAGACAAAGTAGAGAAGGCTTTGACCATTATTGAGCCTGCTAAAGTAATTGACATTATTTCCGGAGAACAACTTAATAAAAAGTGGAAAATTTGTTATGAGGAATTAAATTCACTAGGGGAGAGCATTAAAAAGGAAATGGAGGCAGATTTTCTTGCAATTGCGGGTGGACTGAAAATGCTTAACCAACCTGTCTTGAAAAAGTTTATGCAATTGACAGGATATCAACCACCACCCCTTATGCCAGCAAGTGTAACAGAAATAGATACTAGTAATGCCAAAGTTAATATTATGGATGATAAGCTTTATATAGTTGATGGGATAATTCCGGGAGCTGTTTTAGGATTAGTTTCCAAGGGTAAAAATTGGCTTACATTGACTTCACTAGGTAAGAAAATAACTAAAAATGAACTGGACATTATATTCAAACATCCTGTAGTGAAAGAGCACCTTGATTTACCTGAAATCTCCGGGCATTTAAGATGTAAATGCATATGCAAAGCAAATGTCTACATAGGAGCAGCCGAGAACTTTTATGGTGATAATTGGGCTATAATTGGGGACTTAAATGGTTTGGGTAGAGTGTTAAAGGATGGTTACCTAGCATCGCTTCTTAGCGGAAAATTAGTTGCAGAGACCTTAATATATATTGGTAAAGATAGGCATAGCCTGCATGATAATTATTATAAAGCAATAAAGAGGATTAGGAATGATAACCACGTTGGCATAGGATTGTTTAAATTAAACACAATATTAAGCCGAAGTAGTTTTTTTAATAGGTTTCTAATACGCTCTGCTAACATAGAAAAGGAAAAGCATCAAAATAGTGGCCCTCTAATTGTAGCGCTACGGGCATTAATGACAGGTGATTTACCGTATAAATGGATAACCGTCTTATTTATTCAGGGGATACTTAAAAGGATATTAACTCCCTGGAAATTTCTAAATAAACACAAGCTGCGAACAAATAGGAATTAAGTCCTATCTATACTACATTAACAAATGACAATTGTGATAAATGTGGAAAACTGCCCTAGGTTTTGGGGCTCAATTATCTTGACTGTGGATGATAAAATATGGAATATAGGTTCGATTGCCTGTGGATATGTGGACAAATACTGTGGATAAAGAGTATCCCGTAGTATATATTGTGGAAAGAAGGTTGACATAAAAAGTGGAAATGGGTTATCAAAAACAATTACTATTACAAAATGCACAATCATTTAATATATTACCAGTAACCTCGATATGCAATACTTCCTGTATTTTTTGTTCTCATAAACAAAATCCAACTAGTGTACAGACATATAGATTTGGTAATCTTTCAATAGAAGATATAGAGTTAATACTACCCTTTTTAGATGACAATAGGAAGATATTTATAGGTGAGTCTGCCACCAGGCTTATAGAAGGTGAGCCTTTTTGTAATCCTGATTTCAAGGAGATATTATGCAAATTAAGAAAGATGTATCCAGATACTTCATTATCAATTACTACTAATGGTAGTTTGCTTGACCAGGAGTGGTTCAAGTTTTTAGCAGATATTAAACCATTGGAAATTAATTATTCTATAAACTGTATAAATGCAAATCTTAGAAAAACTATTATGGGTATGGATAAATCTAATAATCCAAAATATGTCCTGGAAAACCTTGGAAAGCATTCTATTAAATACCATGGAAGCTTGGTAGCCATGAACTGGTTAACTGGATGGGAAGATATGGAGGAAACAGTATCTTTAGCGGAAAAGAATGCTGGTTCAACAATGCGTATTTTTTTGCCTGGCTATACCAAGCTGGCATCAGAGAAGATTAGGTTTCAAGAGGGTTATTTACAAGAGTTAAAATATAATGTTCAAAGGCTTAGATCAATATATACCATTCCAATAACATTAGAACCTCCTCTATTAACTACACTAAATCCACAAGTAGTGGGGGTTATCAAAAATTCCCCAGCTGATATTTATGGTGTTTCCAAAGAGGACATCATAAAAGAAGTGGATGGTATTAATCTTTTAACAAGGGTTGATGCTTTTAATCTTATAAAAAAGAAGAAAAACCCTAAATTAAAGATTGAGAGAAATGGTTCAGAAGTTTACGTAGAAATGAAAAAAGAGCAAGGGGAAATGTCTGGTCTTGTGATGGATTATGATGTAGAAAGTTCTTTAAAAAAGGATATTAAAAGAGTATCCAATAAATATAGAATGGGTAGAACATGGATTTTAGCATCTAAGTTAGGAGCTCCAATTCTAAATGAGCTTATAAAAGGTATCGATGCAAATATAGAAATAGTTCAAACAGAGAGTGTTTTTTTTGGTGGTTCAATTATGTCGGCTGGGTTACTAACAGTTCAAGATTTTTTGACAACCTTTGAGAGAACCAAAAATGAAGTGACAAGCTATGATGTCTTAGTAGTGCCCAGCATAGCTTTTGACCATCTAGGTAGAGACTTAGTAGGCAAATTCTATGGTGAGATCGAAGCAGAAACAGGTGTAAAGACAATAACCCTTTGAATAGACTCTTAAAACCTTAAGAGCCTATTTTTTTTGCACTATCAAAAAGATTTCATTGTCCTTTCCATGGTTTCCATGTACTTTAAGGAGCAATTGCTTTATTCTTTTAATATCGTAGGTTATTTGTAACCTTTAGTGTATTTTAGTGGTATTTTAACTAAAGGAATTTATAAACCATTGTCGAATACCATATTTTATAGGTTTTTTTCTGGAAACCATGGATTTATTATTCTAAAATTAATATGAAAATTGAATTTATCCGATGACTATCACCGCTAAGACTCCCATCTTCTATAAGTGGGAGATAAGCGGTGCTATGTCCCTGGATATCGGTTTCTAACCTTCAGATGGAGTAAAAACTCCACCTGAAGTCAAGAATCCTGTTTATAGTAATTTATCCAGAGTTTAATTTTAGTTTAGTGATGGAAGGAGGTAAAAATATGTGTCAATGCTGCTGTTCAACTGAAAAAGTTGTAGATCCCAAGATGGTACAATTAGAAGAGGTGCTGCAAAAGTACAGCGGTAAAAAGGGAGCTTTAATACCAGTAATGCAGGAAGCCCAAGAAATCTATGGCTATCTTCCCGAAGAGGCCATGGTACAAATTGGAAAAGGGCTTAAAATTCCTGCAAGCAAGATATTTGGTGTAGCTACTTTTTATGCTCAGTTTCACCTAAAGCCAAGGGGCAAAAACATCATTAGAGTTTGCCTTGGAACTGCCTGTCACGTAAAAGGTGGAGCGAAGATAATGGAAAAGGTAGAGGAGACTTTAAAAATTGGTGATGGTGAAACAACAGAGGATTTACTATTTACGTTAGAGTCAGTTGCCTGTATCGGAGCATGTGGTTTGGCTCCAGTAATAATGATTAACGATGATACTCATGCCAGGTTAACTCCTGATTTAGTATCAAAAGTTTTAAAGCAATACAAGTAAGGAGGTGCAAATAGATGATAAGTTTGAATGAAAAAAGAATAGAACTTAAAAAGGAACAAGGCATTGTAAATAAACCTAAAGTGATTGTAGGAATGGGTACTTGTGGAATTGCTGCTGGTGCTAACAAGGTTTATGATGTTTTTAAGAAAGAAATTACGAAAAAAGGTTTAGATGTGGATTTAACTTATACAAGCTGCCTAGGTGTTTGCTACTGTGAAGTAAATGTAGAAATACAATTACCAGATGGATCAAAGGTAATTTATGGCGATATTACTGAGGAACTTGTCCCTAGTCTAGTTGAAGAGCACTTAGAAAAGGGTCAGGTTGTTAAAGAAAAAGCTGTAGCTCAAACTGGAAGTAAAGTAGTTGAAGGCGTTCCCGAAATAAACACATTAGACTTTTACTCCAAACAAAAAAGAGGAGTCTTGAAAAACTGTGGGCAAATGAATCCTGACAGCATTGATGAGTATATAGCAAATGATGGTTACATTGGTTTGGAAAGTGTATTGTCAGGAATGAGCCAAGAAACAGCTATAGAAGAAGTAAAAACTAGTGGTCTTCGTGGCAGAGGTGGCGGAGGCTTCCCAACTGGCTTAAAATGGCAGTTCACCTTTAAAGCAGAAGGCGATAAAAAATATGTTGTTTGTAATGCTGATGAGGGTGACCCAGGAGCATTCATGGATAGAAGTGTCCTAGAAGGAGATCCTCATGCTCTTATTGAGGGGATGCTTATATGTGGTTATGCAGTAGGTGCTTCAGAAGGATATGTTTATGTTAGAGCGGAATACCCACTAGCAATTAAAAGACTGACAAACGCTATTAAAAAAGCCGAGGAATATAATCTCCTAGGTAAAAATATTATGGGTACCGATTTCAATTTTGAATTGCATATTAAAGCTGGAGCAGGAGCATTTGTGTGTGGAGAAGAAACTGCGTTATTAGCGTCAATTGAAGGGGAAAGGGGTATGCCCAGAGTAAGGCCTCCATTCCCAGCAGTAAAGGGCTTGTGGGGTAAACCAACGAATATCAACAATGTTGAATCTTATGCAAATGTGCCACAGATATTTAGAATTGGTGGTAGTGAATATGCTAAGGTAGGTACTGAAAAAAGTAAAGGTACAAAGGTATTTGCCATCACAGGTAAGGTTAATAGAACTGGCCTGGCTGAAGTTCCAATGGGAATTAAGTTAAGAGATATCATCTTTGGTATAGCAGGTGGTATCCAGGACGACAAAGAATTCAAAGCAGTACAAATTGGTGGACCCTCGGGTGGATGTATTCCTACAAAACTCTTAGATTTACCCGTAGATTATGATTCACTAGTTGAAGTGGGTGCCATGATGGGCTCAGGTGGTCTGGTTGTCATGGATGAAAATACATGTATGGTTGACTTGGCAAGATTCTTCTTGAACTTTACTCAAAAGGAATCATGTGGGAAATGTACCCCCTGTAGGGAAGGTACCAAGAGGATGCTTGAAATATTAATCAAGATTACCGAAGGTCAAGGCAAGCCTGAAGATATTGAAACATTAAAAAGACTTGGCAAAAATATTAAAAGCACAGCATTATGTGGATTAGGTCAAACAGCACCGAATCCAGTACTGTCAACATTAAGATATTTTGAAGATGAATACTGGGCACATATCAATGACAAAAAGTGTCCTGCAGGAGTATGTAAAAAACTTATAACTTACGGAATCAATGAAGAGCTTTGTAATGGATGTACCCTATGTGCAAGAAATTGCCCTGTTGATGCAATTACAGGTGAAAAGAAAGAAACTCATTACATCGATCCTGACAAATGTACAAGATGTGGTGTTTGTATCACCAAGTGTAAAAAAGGTGCTATTTATTTAGCTTAGACTCGCAGTTAGAGTATATAGGGGAGAAATAGAGTAAAAAAAGGAGGGTATCTAAAATGGGTAATGTATCCTTAACCATTGATGGGAAACAGGTACAGGTACCTTCAGGAATTACAGTTCTTGAGGCAGCTCGCCTTATAGGAATAAATATTCCCAGCTTATGTTATGATAGGGAATTGACAAAGCCTGGAGCTTGTCGTATATGTGTAGTTTCTGTAGAAGGTGCAAGGAATCTACCTGCATCCTGTGTTACTGAAGTAAGAGAAGGTATGGTTGTTAATACCAGTACACCAGAAGTTATTGAAGCAAGAAAAACTATTCTTGAACTTCTACTTGCAAATCATCCACTAGATTGTATGACCTGTGAAAAGACTGGCGATTGCCATCTGCAGGATTATGCTTATGAGTATGGAGTTAGAGAAATACCATATCAGGGAGAAGTAACCTGTCACGAACTTGATGATTCAAATCCATTTATTTATAGAGATAACAATAAGTGTATTCTTTGTGGAAAATGTGTTAGAGTCTGCGATGAAGTTGTTGGAAGAAACATTTACGGATGGGCCAATAGAGGTTTTCAAACTAGTGTAGTACCGACATTGGGGAAGGATCTTGAGAAGACTGATTGTGTATTTTGTGGTAGCTGTGTATCAGTTTGTCCTGTTGGTGCATTAACTGAAAAGGATATGATGGGCAAAGGAAGAAAATGGGAAATGGAAAAAGTTAGAACTACCTGCCCATACTGCGGTACAGGATGTACAATTGACCTTAATGTTAAAGATGGGAAAATTGTAGGAGTTACTTCAACAGAAGACGGTGCGGTAAATGGCAGAGCGTTATGTGTAAAAGGACGCTTTGGTTATAACTTTATCCAGCACCCTGATAGATTAAAGACCCCTCTAATTAAAGAAAATGGTGAGTTTAGAGAGGCAAGCTGGGAAGAAGCGTTAAAGTATACTGCTGATAAACTTTTAAAGAATAAAAAAGACCATGGTAGTAATAGCTTTGCGGCCCTTACCTCGGCCAGAGTTACCAATGAAGACAATTATGTTTTTAATAAATTTACACGTGTAGTGATGGGAACTAATAATATTGATCACTGCGCACGTCTCTGACACTCCGCTACTGTCGCTGGTCTAGCGACTGCATTTGGTAGTGGAGCAATGACAAACTCAATTGAGGAAATAGCTGATGCAGACTTCATTTTGGCTATTGGAACAAACACAACCGAGACTCACCCAATTATTAGTCTCAAAGTTAGAAAGGCTATTGATAATGGAGCTAACCTGGTGGTTGCTGACCCAAGAAGGACAGAAATGGCTGAGCTGGCAAACACCTATCTATCACTTACTTCAGGTAGTGATTTGGCATTATTAAATGCAATGGCCAATGTAATTATCAAAGAAGATTTATACAATAAATCCTTTGTAGAAGAAAGAACAGAAGGTTTTGAAGAACTTAAAGCTGGAATAGAAAAATACACAGCTGAGTTTGCTGAAAGCATTTCAGGTATACCAGCAGATGTAATAAGACAAGTAGCTAGAGACTATGCTACTGCCGAAAAATCAACAATTCTTTATACAATGGGTATTACTCAGCATATTACAGGTACAGATAATGTGTTAGCTATTGCTAACCTGGCCCTTTTAACAGGTCAAATTGGCAGAAGGTCTACAGGTGTTAATCCTCTTCGTGGCCAAAACAATGTTCAGGGTGCTTGCGATATGGGTGGTTTGCCAAATGTATACCCAGCATATCAGAAAGTAGATGATCCAGAAGTAAAAGCGAAATTTGAAAAGGCTTGGGGTACTGAGTTAGACTCAAAGGCTGGTTTAACCCTAGGAGAGATCCTAAAAGCTGCTGGACAGGGAACAGTTAAATCACTTTATATTATTGGAGAAAACCCTGTAATTAGTGATCCTGACACTAAACATGTTGTTGAAGCCATTGAAAACGTAGACTTCTTAGTAGTGCAGGATATTTTCCTGACAGATACTGCTAAGTATGCTGATGTGGTATTGCCTGCTACTTCCTTCGCTGAAAAAGAAGGTACCTTTACAAATACTGAAAGACGAGTACAAAAGGTTAATAAAGCTATTGATCCTGTTGGAGATAGCAAGGAAGATTGGGAGATAGTTCAGTTAGTTGCTCAGGCAATGGGTTATCCTATGAATTACTCTTCTCCATCTGAGATAATGGATGAAATAGCAACAGTAGCTCCTTCTTATGGAGGAATTAACTATCAGAGACTAGCCATAGAAAAAGATGGTTTACAATGGCCATGTCCAACTACAAATCATCCTGGTACTCCTATCCTGCATACTGAAAAGTTTACAAGGGGCAAAGGAAAACTATCTTTTGTTGAATATCAGCCACCTGCTGAGCAGACTGATGAAGAGTATCCTCTTGTATTAACTACAGGTAGAAAACTGTGGCACTACCATACAGGGACCATGACAAGGCGTTCCAAAGGGTTGGATTGGAAACTACCAGAGGAAAGAATAGAAGTTAACCCTGCTGAAGCGCAAAAATACTGTTTGCAGAGTGGTGACAAGGTGAAGTTAATGTCACGTAGAGGTAGCATAGAATCAACAGTAGAAGTAACGGATAGGGTACAGCCTGGTTTAGTTTTTGGTTCCTTTCATTTCAAGGAGGCAGCAATAAATAAACTAACAAACCCGGCATACGATCCCAAGGCACAAATACCTGAATTTAAAGTATGTGCCGTAAAATTAGAAAAAGTATAATGAAGGGGGACACACCTGCTGAAGTCGAAGCTATTTCCTAAGGCAGGAATGTCCCCAACTTATGAAAGGGGACACACCTCAATATAGGTATTTCTATATAGCCGAGGAATGTCCCCAATCTAAAGAATAAGGGGCCTTACCAAAATATTTGGTAAGGCCCTATCTTAAACCAACAGCTCTTTGAGAGCTGTTAGGTTCTCATAGACTGCTTTTTTTCCTAACTCTACCAATTCTGTGGTTTTATTAATCTCCCAGAAGTTGACTTTACCTGTTTTAGGCTCTATTATTATATTAGCGTAAGAAGTAAGTATAGATTCACTTAGTCTTTTACCCATAATGCTGATGGTCTGCATTATCATTTGAGGCGCACTATTTATATTGGGTGATAATCCAAAACCTAAATTTATTCCAACTATATTTTTGGTGCCTAAGTACTTTAATATATCAACAGGTACATGGCTTATCAAAGAACCATCTACCAGGGTATCGTTCCCTATTTTTTTGGGAAGGAAGATAGCAGGTATTGAAATACTTGCCCTGACTGCTTCCCACGGTTTGGCCTTATCAGAAAAAGTATAGTCGTGGGCGCTAGCCTTAGCTAAGTCTTTACTGGTAAAGACTACTCCTTTACCTGTTTCAACATTGGTGGTTACGATAGCCAATTTTGGGGATAGCTGATCAAAGCCTTTACCTTTTGTCAAGGCTCTTAGAGCTAATTCTATGTAATCACCTTTTATTAAACCGGCAGGAAGTTTAAGTGCTTGTGTAGAATATTTAGGCACAAGAGTACTTTCATATTGTGAAACCAATGACACCATTTTTGTTGGTGAGATTCCTGAACAGTATAATAGTCCAACTATAGAACCGGCACTACTACCGGCTATAATATCTGGATTTAAATTGTTTTCCATAAGTCCTTGGAGGATACCTATGTGCACAGCTCCACGAATTCCTCCACCACTAAGAGCAAGACCAAAGTTCAATGTAATCACTCTCCTTATCTAATGTATGAATTAATGTATAAGGATGTGACAAAAGAATAGATTTTCTCCGAGTCAATTAAGTCTAAGGCATAAAGCTATGGCTTATGACCTGTAGGTATTGAGGGAAACCTTAATGTCTCCCGTGTTTGGAAAGGAGGACTGTTGTATACTATAAGGCACCTTTCCCGGATTGGTGTCTTTTATTTGTACTATCAGAAAGAAGTATAAGTTCAAACAAGGTAGATAGTATTCACAAAAACTAAGGTTTCCGCCTGCGTCTAAGGACTTGGCGCACTATAGTACTGGTATTTCTACGAATTGCAAAAGGCACAATGCTAGAACTACTGGCGCAAGCCAAGTTTTGTTTTATATAAAAATGGAGGGATATAAAATGGAAGGAAAATGGGACAAGATAGCTGAAGAAATGAAAAAGATCTCAAAGGATGGAAAAATCACATGTGCACAGGCAAGAAAGCTCGCTGAAGATTTAAAAGTTCCCTATAGGGATGTGGGAGAAACAGCTGATAAGCTCAAAATAAAGCTCCATAAATGTCAATTGGGGTGTTTTTAATGCTTGATGTTTTAACTGTGGACGAAGCAATTAATATTATAAAAGAAAACTTTAAACCTGCCTTAGAGGTAGAAAGGGTGGACTTATTTAATGCTTTGGGTAGGTCTCTTGCAGAGGATATTTGCTCAGAGGAACCAATTCCTGGCTTCACCAGGTCTACCATGGACGGGTTTGCAGTAAACTCGTCTGATACATTTGGAGCATCACCTTCGCAGCCGGGTTATTTACAGGTGGTGGGTGATATTAAAATGGGAGAGGTTTCTGATGCTCAGCTAAACTCTGAGGAGGCATTTCAAATTGCCACAGGGGGAGCATTACCTGAAGGAAGTAACGCTGTTGTAATGCTAGAGGAAACAGAATGGTTAGATGATAATACAATTGGTGTACACAAACCAGTAGCTCCTGGAGAAAATGTTATATTTAAAGGAGAAGATGTAAAGGCAGATCAAAAAGTGTGCTGCAAACTAAGTATTATTAGACCTCAGGATTTAGGCATTCTTGCAGGAATAGGTGTAACAGAGGTTTCTGTCTTTAAGAGAATGAGGGTTGGCATCCTGAGCACAGGTAATGAAGTGGTAGAACCCCAAGTAAAAGAACTAAAACCAGGAAAGATTAGAGATGTGAATTCCTATACAATATATGGACTTGTAAAAGATATGAATGCCGAAGCTAATTTTTATGGGATCGTACCTGATCAGTTTGAGATGCTTAAGCAAATAGTAGAAAAGGCACTAAATGAAAATGATATAGTTGTACTTTCTGGAGGCAGCTCTGTAGGCACAAAGGACTTAACAGCTAAGGTTTTAGAGGAATTGCAAGGTTTCAAGCAATTGTTTCATGGGATATCAATAAAACCAGGCAAACCAACTTTAGCTGCTACAAAGGGAGATAAATTAATTATAGGTCTTCCAGGACATCCTGTTTCAGCTATGGTCGTTTTTGATGTAATTGTTGGCCCGCTTATAGCTGACAAATCTAAAGGACCTAAATGTATGGCAGTAATGGGTTCTAATGTGGCATCTTCACCGGGAAGGCAGGATTATGTAAGAGTAAAATTGATAGATGAGGATGGGCATCTAAAAGCAGTACCTATCCTAGGAAAATCTGGACTTATATCTACCATGGTAGAAAGTGAAGGCTTTGTGGTGATACCATTAGATAAAGAAGGAGTAGCAGAAGGGGAAAAGGTTGAAGTAAATCTATATGAGGGTAGGTGAGGCAGTTGGGTAGAAAGATTTATTTAGAGAATAAATCTAGGGTTGAGGCCCTTGAAAATCTAGTTGGGGTTTTAGAAGAAGCAGAATTTTTTAACTCAGAGTATGAAGAAATTTCAGTAGATGATAGCCTTGGTAGGATTACATCGGAACCAATCTATGCTAAGGTTTCAACTCCCCATTATAGAGCATCTGCCATGGATGGGATTGCTGTTTTCTCAACAAAAACATTTGGCGCAGCCGAAACAAATCCTATTATTCTAGACCTGGAAAAGGATGCCCAAGTGGTAGATACAGGAGACCCTATCCCAGATAGATTTGATTCGGTGATCATGATTGAACATGTAAATTTTGCAGATGATAACAGATTGCAGATAATTGCCCCATCTTTTCCATGGCAGCATGTTAGAGCAATTGGTGAAGATATGGTTAAACAAGAAATGCTTTTGCCATCTAATCACCAAATTAGACCATATGATATTGGAGCAATGGTAGCTGCAAATATAGATAGTGTCAATGTAAAGGCTAAACCAAGGGTAGCAATTATTCCTACAGGGGACGAGTTGGTGAAACCAGGAACTGAACTTAAGCCAGGTGACATTGTAGAATTTAACAGTAGAGTTATGTCTGGACTTACTATAGAGTGGCATGGAAAACCAGTAGTTTTCCCTATTGTTCCTGATGAATATGAGAAGATTAAAGAGACAGTTTTACAGGCTGTAGAAAACAGTCATATAATAATTATCAATGCTGGGTCGTCTGCCGGAAGAGATGACTATACTTCATCGGTCATTGAAGAATTGGGAAAGGTATATACCCATGGTGTTGCAATAAAGCCTGGGAAACCAGTAGTACTAGGAGTAGTATCTGGCAAGCCTGTAATAGGCATTCCAGGTTATCCCGTTTCTTCCGCCCTTACCTTTGAATTGTTTGTGAAACCATTAATCTATAAAAAGCTAGGTGTAGAAATGGTAGAAAGAGAAAAGGTGAGTGTTAAAGTAGCTAAACCACTCTATTCAACCCTTGGTATGGAGGAAATGGTTAGAGTGAAAATAGGAAGGGTTGGAGAAAACCTAGTAGCAACTCCCCTTGAGAGAGGGGCAGGTGTGATGATGTCTCTTGTTAGAGCAGATGGTATTATCAAGGTACCACGTTTGTCTGAAGGAATTGAGGTAGATCTACCTGTTGAAGCGGAACTGTTTAGAACGTTACGGGAGATAGAAAAATCGATTTTGATGTGTGGAAGTCATGACTTAACATTAGATGTAATCAATGACCTGTTTCACAGAATATATCCAGGATTTTCTCTGGCATCAAGCCATGTTGGAAGTTTAGGTGGTATTACTGCTTTAAAACGTAAAGAAGCACATGCAGCTGGAATGCATTTGTTAGACACAGAAACTGGAGAATATAATGTATCTTACTTGCAAAAGTATTTACCAAATGAAGAGCTTTTGTTATTAAACCTGGTTTATCGTCAGCAGGGTTTGATGGTAGCTAAGGGAAATCCATTGGGAATTAAAGGTATAGAAACTTTAATAGATCCTGAAATAAAGTTTATAAATCGCCAAAAGGGTGCAGGAACCAGAATATTACTAGACTATTTACTTGAAAAGGAAGGAATTAAGGGGAGTCAAATTTCTGGTTATAAAAAGGAAGAGTATAACCACCTTGCAGTTGCCGCAGCTATTGTAGCAAATACAGCTAATGTGGGAATGGGAATAATGGCAGCTGCAGAAGCTCTAGACTTAGACTTCATACCGATAACCGAAGAAAGATATGATATTTGTATTCCAAAAGCATTTATAGCTGATGAGAGAATACAAAAATTATTGCATATTGTTTGTAGCGAAGATTTTAGAAAAGAAGTGGAAAACTTTGGTGGATACGGAACAAAGCAAACAGGACAAATTGTTTGGTCCAATTTTCTAATAAAGGAGGGGAGACTATGCGAGATCAATTTGCAAGAAATATAGATTATCTACGATTAAGTATTACTGATAGGTGTAACTTGCGTTGCCTTTACTGCATGCCTGAAGAAGGAGTTAGTTTAAAAAAGCATGAGGAAATACTAACCTTAGAAGAGCTACATTCTATTGCTGAGGTAGCAGTATCAATAGGTATCAGAAAAATTAGATTAACAGGCGGGGAACCGTTAGTTAGAAAAGGTCTTATAGAACTAATTTCAATGATAAAAGGTATTCCAGGGATTGAAGAGCTTAGCTTGACTACAAATGGAACTAGGCTAAAGTCACGTGCATCAGCTTTAAAGAATGCTGGTTTAGATAGGATTAATATTTCTCTTGATACCCTAGATGCTGAAAAGTACAAGTATATTACAAGGGGTGGAGATCTGAAGCAGGTTATGGCCGGCATTGAGAGTTCGTTAGAGGCAGGCCTAAATCCAGTTAAAATAAACTGTGTTTTAGTAGATGGTTTCAATAACGAAGAGATACACAAATTTGTTCTGATGGCAGAAAATAAATCTCTTCATATTAGATTTATTGAATTAATGCCTATTGGAGAAGGCCAAAAGAAGCAGGATGGTTATCTACCCCTCGAACCTGTAAAGAACTGGCTTGTGGAAACCTATGGGTTGCTTCCTTCCTCAAAGGTGACAACTAACGGACCTGCAGAACAATATGTATTACCAGGAGGTAAAGGGACCATTGGTTTTATTGGTGCAGTAAGTAATCATTTTTGTAGTAAATGTAATAGATTAAGAGTTACTGCTGATGGTAAAATTAAACCCTGCTTGGCTAGTGATTATGAAGTAGATATGATAAGTGTTTTAAGGAGCGGCAGTTCCAAAGATGCGGTAAAAGAAGTATTCTTGCAGGCAATTAAAGCAAAGCCTGAAGGTCATAATATGAAGTTGTGGGAAGAAGGCCATAACAGGCTTATGTCCCAGATTGGAGGTTAAGATGGAGGGATTAACCCATTTTGACAGCACTGGAAATGCTATTATGGTAGATGTATCAGAAAAGAAAACAACTGCTAGGGTTGCAATCGCTGAAGGTCGGATATCCATGACACAGGAAACTCTGGAACTGATTGAGGCTGGAAAAATGGGCAAAGGGGATGTTTTAGGGGTGGCAAGAGTTGCCGGCATTATGGCCGCAAAGAGAACCTCAGAACTTATTCCAATGTGTCATCCTCTTATGCTTACAAAATGTAATGTAGAATTTGAGATGGAAAAGAAAACTAATTCTATTAGAATTATAACTACAGTAAAGGTAATGGGTCAGACAGGTGTTGAGATGGAAGCACTTACAGCTGTATCAGCAGCGGCCTTGACAATATATGATATGTGTAAGGCAGTTGATAAGGCTATGATAATAAGCGATATATGTTTGCTTGAGAAAACTGGAGGTAAAAGCGGAACATATAGAAAGGTAGAGGTGAAGTAAATGGCAAAGGTGCTAGCAGTCTGTGTTTCGAAGAATAAAGGAGAACGTAAAAAGAACGTAGGTCGGGGAAATCTTATTCTGAATAGGGGATTAGAAAGTGATGCACATGCAGGGGATTGGCATAGGCAAGTGAGCCTTCTGGCCATGGAAAGCATAGAAAAAATGCAGAAGATGGGCCTTGATGTTGGTCCGGGAGATTTTGCTGAGAATTTTACAACCCAAGGAATAGATCTTGTAAATCTACCTATTGGTACGCGTTTTAAAATAGGCAAAGAGGCATTGCTTAGAGTTACCCAAATAGGAAAAGAATGTCATACAAGGTGTGCAATATACTATCAAGCAGGGGATTGTGTAATGCCTAAAGAAGGAATTTTTGGTGAAGTCTTAAGAGGTGGGCAGGTAAATGTGGAAGATGAAATAGTAGTGGTGCCAGGATACAAACTTGGCATAATTACAGCAAGTGACAAGGGTTCAAGGGGTGAAAGAGAAGATATAAGTGGAAAAGTGATTAAAGATAAATTAAAACCCCTTGCGGATGTGGTTGATTACAGAGTTGTTCCTGATGAGAAAGAAGAATTAGAAAAATCAATTAAGGAAATGACAGATGAACTTAAGGTAGACCTAATTTTTACTACTGGAGGGACTGGCTTTAGTCCAAGAGATATCACGCCTGAAGTAACTATATCTCTTTGTGACAGGCTAGTTCCTGGAATACCTGAGGCAATGAGAGCAGAGAGCTATAAAATAACTCCTAAGGCCATGCTGTCAAGAGCAGCTGCAGGTATTAGAAAACAAACCCTAATAATAAACTTGCCTGGCAGTCCAAAAGCAGTATCTGAATGCCTGGATGTTGTGCTACCAGTATTAGACCACGGCTTAGAAATATTAACAGGAAAAGGCGGAGAATGTGCACGATAGACAAGAATTGGTTCTCCTGTTTTTGTGCTGAGGGAAGCAT
Organism: Desulfitibacter sp. BRH_c19; assembly: GCA_001515945.1. Taxonomy (NCBI): domain Bacteria; kingdom Bacillati; phylum Bacillota; class Clostridia; order Neomoorellales; family Desulfitibacteraceae; genus Desulfitibacter; species Desulfitibacter sp. BRH_c19. The sequence continues at coordinate 44,807 of LOER01000034.1, read as the reverse complement.
GGGGACTGTTCTTTTGCTACTTATCTTAAATTGAAAAAGCGATTTTTGTATATTAAAAGTTCTAAAGGATTATTTATGAACTGAGCCCTATTAAGGACTTTTTATGTGTCCATTAATAGGGTGTCATCTCACTTAAAACAGTAATTTTTAAAAATAATCTTTTATCTTGATAATATCTTAATAAGTATGCTTTATAATTGTATTATATAGAAAAACTTAAACCGACGAAGAATTCATTCATTATAAGTTAATGTTAAGAGCAAAATATAATACAAAGGAAAGTGGTGAGAATATACGAAGAAATAAGATAATCTAGGCAACGGTTTTAGTTGTTTCATTATTATATAACAGCGAAAAAATGTCCATCGAGAAGATAAGAAATACTGTTGAAAATTATAATTTCACATGATGAAAAATAAAGAAGGGTGGGTTTAATATGATGGGATGGGGATACGGTATGACAGGAGGTTGGTTTGGAATGATGCTAATTCCTCTGCTTTTAATTGTAGTTATTGTATATGCGGTTATTAATCTAACAGGCAATAACAATATAAGAAACGAAAGAGAATTTGACAGTGCATTGGAAATCCTTAACGAACGATTTGTTAGAGGAGAAATCAGCGAAGAAGATTATAAACAGAAAAAAACCTTATTATTGAGACGTTAAATTTAGCCCATTATGAGTCATCCATAATAAATTTGCTTTCTATGTTTGTCATCAATGGCGTATATAAAATATACGCCATTTCAGGTCGTTGAAAAACCCAGTTTTTTAAACAAATTAATGATATAATCTATTTAAACTATAAACACCTCAATCCACTATGTGTGAACTGAGGTGTTTTTTGTAACCCGATAAAGCAAGTTTTGTTATAGCCTCTACTATTTAAACTTTGGGTTGTTTAACATGTCTATATAGTTTAATACCATTTTAAGTTTATCAGGAGTCATTGTACATGTGGATCCGAGAATTGTCTGTACTTGCGGTTGAAAAAGTAAATCTCTTAATTCAGGGCTTAGAGCACCTATAATATCCTCAATTTCATCCTGTTCTAGGATTAATGAGCAGACTGACACTCCCAAGGCATCGCAAATTTTTTCTAAAGTTTTCAAAGATGGATGTACTTTTCCGGTTTCCAACTGTCCAATTAGTCCAGGGGAAAGGTCTGCCTTATCAGCCAATTCTTTTTGGCTAATATTCCTGTTTTGCCTTGCCCTTTTAAGCTTCTCTATTACCAAAGTGTTTTTACGTTTGTTGCCAATAAATAAGCTTATTGGAACATTAAAGACCGTAGCTATTTGCCTTAATGCGGTCAGGGATGGGGTTGTTTCCCCTCTTTCAAGTTCACTTAAATAGGTAATAGACAAACCAGTAAGTGTTCCAAGTTGGGCGAGACTTAATCCCTTGCTTTCCCGTAAAGCCCTTATTTTATCTCCGATATAGAGGGTGGTCTCATTAGAATGATCTATATCAAGTTGTTCATTAGAAATGTTAAAGACTTTTGCAATACGATCTCCTATCCTGTTTGGTACTTTCCTTTTTCCGTTTTCCAAGTCAATTAAATAATTGATTGGAATCTGAAGTTTTTCTGCAAATTCCTCTTGAGACATTTTATTATCCTGCCGTATTTTAATAAGATTTTCCCCTGAAATCATATTTCTCCTCCTATATTCACTCTATTACTCATAACCATTATATCACTTTGTACACATATGGCTATCTCAAAAAAATAAAAAACAAATAATTAGTATATACGAAAATATTATCTTTACCTGAATGTTTGTATGATGCAATTTTTAATCTTTAACTGTTTAATATAAAAATATTTAAATTTAATAATAACTTAGTAAGGTAGTAAATAGAGATTAATCCATTTAACATTGAATTTTATTATAACTAAAACAAGTAGCCATAAGAAAATTTTATGTAGAAAATAAATTTGAAAAATACACTTAGTAAAGGAGGAATTAAGTAACACTTGCAGAACTAATAGACTATATTATCAATATAAATGCATGCTTATAAACAAGAAAATGATGAGAATATCTGCTTAGTAGAAACAGAATATTGATTATGTAAGTAATGATGGCCTTGAATGTTAAAATAAAATAGGCAAGGAGGTGTATCTGGAAAAATACATTCACATAGGAGCAAAAAAACTTAGTTTATAAGGAAATCGTCAAGAGCGAGGATTAAAAAATATTAATTAATTTTTTTCTTTGGTGCAGGACTAAATGAAAACGATCAGGAAAATTTGAAATATACTTAGTAAAACTGAAACAAAGGAGAGGTAAAGATGGTTTCAAAACGTGTTGCCTTAATAATTATTCTCATAGCAGCATCTATTACAACTGCAGCCTGTGGAAATATGTTGCTAGCTGAGGTTGATAGCAATACTCACAGCACGGAGATACAGCAGGTTGATAGGTTTGATGAACTTGTTGCGGTTGCTGATGAATTGTTGAAAACGGGTGGGATTCCAGTTATAAGCTCTGCGGAAGTTTATGAAAAAATCAATCTGCAGCCAGATCCATCCTATTATGTTGTGGATTTAAGATCAACTATTGATTTTATGAGAGGAAGTATTCTAGGAGCAGTAAGTATTCCCTACGAGACTTCCTGGCAACAAGATCAAATTGACAAGCTTCCAATGGATAAAAGATTAATATTAATATGTGATGATGGTACAAAGTCGGCTCAAGCGGCTGTTCAGTGGAAAATGATGGGGTATCAAGTCATGATTATGGAAAATGGAATGAATGCATGGAATAAAGCAGACCCCCATGAGTGTGCAATCACAGATAATCCTATTTCAAGTGATGAAACAAGTGCATCTTCAAATAATCAAATTCCAGAGGTCATGTATGAATCTGAATTGGAATTTAATGAAGTGTTGGTGAAAATAAATGAAAAAATCTTTCAAGAAGAATTGACAGGTACAATGGACCCTATCAATTTACGAAACAGTATTGACAATAGGGAAGATAACTTTTTGGTTGTAGATCTTCGTGCAAGAGAGCATTATATGCTGGGGCATATTCCAGAAGCAATCAGTATTCCATTTGAAGAGGTAGTTGATGGTAATAACCTAGAAAAGCTGCCCATGAAAAAGGAAATTGTATTGGTTGATTATTATGGTAGTAGATCCAATCAAGTAGCAAGAATGCTCAACCAATTGGGATATAATGCAGTACCCATGGATGGCGGTATGGGTGGTTGGACTATTGAAAAAGAAATTATAGGTACTGAACCAATAGATTGTCAGTGGGGAAGTTGTTTATCTAACGATTTAAACGATAATACCATTGGTGGGTGTAGTTGGAAGAATTTGCCGACAGTTGTCACAAGAGTACAGATTTTAGACGGAGGCGGCTGAAGCTAATATACAAAACCCTAGTTTAGGGTTTAGGTTGAATAGTACCGCATAAACTGCAATACAGTAGGGGGTAGTTTAATGAGAAGTATTACACGAAGAACCTTTTTAAAAGGAGCAGCTGCAGCGGGAGCTGTAAGTACAATTCCGGTTTACATGAGCTTTGGCAAATTTAGTCAAATGGCAGAAAGTGCTCCTGTAACCAAAATTCCTACATTGTGTAATGGATGCACAAATCAGTGTGGTATGTTTGTATATACAAAAAACGGCAGGATATGGAAAGCAGAAGGCCATCCAATTCACTTGAAAAGTAGGGGAAAGATTTGTGCACGGGGACATGGAATGATTGCAGATGTTTATAATCCAGATAGAGTAACCAGACCCATGAAAAGAGTAGGAGACATGGAATTTGAGCCCATATCCTGGGATCAAGCCTTTGAGGAAATAGGTGAAAAACTTAATAAGGTTGTAGAGAATTACTCGGGGGACTCTGTTGTTTGGTTAGAGCATGGAGTAAAAGGAAAACACTATGCTGATATACTTTTGGATTATGTTGGATCACCAAACTATATTACCCATTATGCAACTTGTTTTACATCTAAAAGTAATGTCTGGGCCAATATGGTAGGTGACAGCCTGTATGGTGATCATGAAAACAGCAATTATATGCTTTTTGTAGGACGTAATTTTGCTGGGGGGATAATTCCCAATGGCATGAAAAAAGTTTTAAATGCAAGGGAAAAGGGTGCAAAGATTGTTGTGGTAGATCCACGTTATTGCGAGTTGGCCATAATAGCAGATGAATGGATTCCTATTCGTCCTGGTACTGATTTAGCTTTTTTCCTGGCACTCGCTCATGTTTTGATTACTGAAAACTTGTATAATAGGCATTTTGCAAATAGATATGTTGAAGGATTTGATGAATTCTGGAATGCAAATAGGAGCTGCACCCCTGAATGGGCAGAAAAAATTACTGATGTTCCAGCAGCAAAAATAAGAGAAATAGCTAGAGAAATGGCTGCAAATGCACCCAAGGCATTTCTAGAAACGGGATACCATGGTTTAAATGCGCATTATAAGAATAGTGTTCAGCAAGCACAAATGAATGTAATTATTAACTCCCTGCTAGGTAATATGTTTATGAAGGGAGGCCTTCTTCCAACAGCTAAGCTTGAATTAGGCGAATTAAACATTACCAAGCCACCAACCACAGAGAAAGGTCCTAGAGTGGATGGTGCAGGGGTCGAAGGCAAATACCCAACTGTGGAACCAAGCAGGGGGATACCACAGTTAGTTCCGCAGCTTGTTGAAGAAGGTAAAGTAAAAGCACTTTTTATTTATCACTATAATCCTCTTCGGACAGGTCCAGATCCTGAATACCAGAAAAAAATGAAAAATGCAGAACTGGTTGTATCAATTCCAACAGATTGGAATGAAACTTCCCTGTATGCAGCTCATTATATTTTGCCAGAAAGCTATTTTCTTGAAAGAACAGAACTACCTGTATTGACTAGCGGAAATATTACCCATGATCATCCTCAGGTAGCCTGGCGTCAAAAAGTCATAGATCCTATTAATGATACCAAACAACTCTTTGATATGATGCAGGGAATTGCAGCTAAAATTGGTGCTAGGCAGTACTTTGACTTTACAATTGAACAGCAGGTTTGGGCAATGATTAAACCCCTGGGGATCACTATTGAAGAGCTTAAGGAGTCTGGGTGTATAGAATTTCCTGCAAATGTAAAGGAAGGCTTTCCGCTTAGAAATGGAAACCCTAATTTAACTACTCCTTCGGGTAAAGTGGAGTTTTCGGTTGGTAATTATAAAGTAAATGGTTTTAGTGGAGTTCCAAGATGGGTTGCTCCAAAGGTTATGCCTGATGGAGATGATGAGTTTAGACTTATTCATGGGAAGCAGCCATATCACTCCCACCACGTTACCAGCAATAATCCATATCTCATGGCCATTACAGAAGTCTATAAAGGAACATGGGTGTGGATGAATAAAGGCAGAGCGGATAAATTGGGTATAAAGGATGATGACAACATAGTTTTGGAGTCTGCAAAAGCAAGTAAACAGGCTAAAGTAAAAGTCACAGAATTGCTGCATCCTGATTGTGTATGGGTACCTTCAGCTTATGGAGGCTTTTCCAAAAAAGCCAGGACGGCCTATGGAGTTGGAATAAACTATAATGACTTTATTCCTGCCATGGTTGAACCAATAGCTGGAAGTGTTATGGGTCAGGAAGTAGTTGTAAAAGTAAGAAAGGGGGCACTATAAATGGCCAAGTATGGAATGCTAATTGATGCCTCTCGTTGTACAGGATGCTCAGCGTGCCGTATTGCCTGTCAGATGCAGTGGCAGCTGCCACCTAATATTGCTTTTAATCGGTTAGAATTTCGCGAAAGAGGGACTTATCCTAAAGCTAAATTGGACATTATTCCTGTTCAATGCCAGCATTGTGATAATCCGCCATGTCTTAAAGTATGTCCTACAGGTGCGACCTATAAGCGAGATGATGGGATAGTACTTATTGATCATAAAAAATGTATAGGATGCAAGTATTGCATGATTGCTTGTCCATATAATGCACGAACAATAGATGAGGAAAAACATGTTCCTGAAAAGTGCAAATTCTGTGCAGACTTTGTGGTCAAAGGAGAGAAGCCTCCATGCGTTACTACTTGTATGAATGGGGTTCGAATTTTCGGAGACCTGGATGATTCAAATAGTGAAATAAGCAAACTTATATTAACAAAAGATGTACATCAACTGCTTCCTGAAAAGGGAACAAAACCGAGTATCTATTATATTTCTAAATGAAAGGGGGATTAGAATGGATAGTTTATTAAACAGCAGGCTAAAGATTATTACATTAATAATGACATTATTTGGGCTTATCGGTGCTGGAGCTATTCTAATCTATGGTGAAAGGGTATTAGGAACCTCTGATTCAGTCCCGTGGGGATCTCTTATAGCTATTTACTTGCTATTCGCAGCATCCAGTGTTGGATTAACAATAATGGCATCACTTTGGTATATATTTAGAATTGAAGTTTTTAAAGTCGTTACTAAAAGAGCATTAACCCTGGCGATTATCTCAATAGTGCTTGGTTTCATAGCCATTGGTCTTGAATTAGGTAATCCACTCAATATGGTGTGGCTGTTATTATCTCCTAACCTGACTTCAGGTATTTGGTGGATGGGAACCTTATATGTGATGTATTTAGGGCTGAGGGTATTAACTGTTTATAATATTTACCTGGGTAATGACAATAGGGTTATGACCTTTAGTAGATTGACATTTTTTGCAGGTATAGCAGCAGTTAGTAATCTTGGAGCAGTATTTGGAAATATTCATGCCAGACCTTTCTGGCAGGGATCAACAATGTCATTCCAGTTTTTACTAATAGCTTTCATGTCTGGTGCAGCTATTCTTGCAATTGTTACTTATCTGCTTAACAGCAGACAGCCAGGTCAGGAGTCAAATGATAATGAAAAACTGCTTACCTTAATTGGAAAAATTTTGGCAACATTAATTGGAATATTTGCCTTTCTTACCATATGGAAATTAATAATAAACCTGTATGGACAGGTGCCTGGTAAATATGAGGCAGCAATGGCACTCTTAGCAGGGCCTTTAAGTATCAGTTTCTGGTTGTTTGAAGTTGGAATTGGTATGGTAATTCCCATGTATTTATTGCTTACTACTAGAAAGTTTGCATCTGATAGGGTCTTTAAAGCTTCCGTTTTAGCCATGATTGGCATATTTTTTGGTCATTACAATATGGTCATTGCTGGACAGATATTTTCTCCTGTTGTCATAGAAGGTATGACGGGAGTCCCCTACAATTTCTATTTCCCTTCATGGCCAGAGATTTCAATACTAATTGGGACAATAGGTGGAGCTATTTTCCTTGCACTTTGGGTAGAAGAAAACATTATGAGAGGCAATGGAAAGCTTCCACATAAAATTATAGCTAATTTCAAATATGAATAAGGAATCTACTTGAATAAGCTGGGGATATTCCTCGGATTAAGATTAGATCCAAAATAGAGGTGTGTCCCCTTTGGTGAAAATGGAGGTGGTTAGAAAAAATGGTTCCTGATACTCGAAAAGAGATGCTGGCTGATCTATTTACAATATTCGCAGAGTTTTATAAATATCCCGACCAGGGATTCCATGGGCAGCTTTCCTCAGGTAAGCTATGGTCTCAGATGAAAGACCTGCTTCAAGAAGTTGAGTTCTCTACTGAAGGAATTCCATGTGAAGAAATGACCTTGAATTATCATGATTTGAAGCAGGAATATACCAGATGCTTTATTGGGATGGGACAGAACTATGCTATTCCAGTTGAGTCAGTCTATAAAGTATGGACAGCAGATAAATCTTTTCAAATAAATATTGCTAGTCAAAAAGGATATCTAATGGGTGATTCTGCCCAACATATATTGCACATTATTGAAACAATGGGGCTGGAAATTCCAGAGGAATTTTCTAAAACTCCTGATCATCTTGCTATTTTACTAGAGCTTCTATCCCATATGTTAGTTAACTGTCAGTCGGATGAGATTTATCTTTTTCTTCAGGAGCATTTTGACTGGCTGGAGGATTTTTTAAAAACGTTAAAGGAGGTTGAAGCAGCAAGTCTATATATTCAAATTACTCAATTGTTAATAGATTGCATAGGTGAGTTAGGTAAAGATAAAAAGCATCAATATTAGGGAGGAGAAAAACAAAATGAAAAAATTATTTGTGTTGTTGCTTGTACTAATGCTGGCTGCTGGGGTGTTTACGGGGTGTGGCAGTACTGGGGAAGATAATGTAGAACCTCCGGCTTCTGAGGAACAAACTCAAGGAATTGAGGATAATACAGAACAGGAGAAGGAAGAAATAAATGCTGTTCCTCTAGATCCAAATTTAAACTATATTGACACAGAGTATCTTACTAATCTAATGAAAAATGAACTTCCCACAAGTGAGAGAGTCGCATATGATGAATCACCACCCGAATGGAATTTTGTGCTTGTAGATTCAAGGCCAGATGTGAAATATATAGAAGGTCATATAAATGGGGCGGTAAGTATTCCAGATGCACAGTTTGATGAGTATCCATGCAGACTCCCAGTTGAAATGGACACAATGCTTATCTTTTACTGCGGAGGATTAGATTGCCCATTAAGTTCTAATTCAGCTAGAAAGGCAGTAGAACTTGGTTATACCAATGTCCATGTATATCAAGAAGGTACACCATTCTGGACAGAAGCAGGGAATTATCTGACTATAACACCAGAGTATGTAGTAAATCTAATTACAGAAGATTACGTTAATGACATAGAAAATAAACCAGTAGTAATAATTGATGCTAGACCTTATAATCTGTATTTTAAGGGACATATACCTACTGCTATTCAAATGGATGATACTATCTTTGAAGAAAAATACTTAAATACAGTACCTGCTGACAAGAGTACAGAAATTATAACATATTGTGGTGGCTTTTTCTGTGGTAAGAGTCATTTTGTAGCAAAGATTTTAGTTGATAATGGTTATACAAATGTGAAAGTCCTAGCAGGAGGCAACCCTGCCTGGGCAGATTTGGGTTATCCATTGTTCGGTGCCGAATCATCCGGTGGCAGCTTCGATGTATCAGGTAGTAATAAAGTTGACAGAGGTTTAAAAGCTGAAGAATGGCAGAAGAAATTAGAAGCTGGAGGCAAGGTAGTAGTTATTGATATACGAAATGATACTGAAGTTGCAGGTGGAATGATTAAGGGAGCTATTCATATTCCAGATAGCGAGATTCACAAAGATCCTCAAGCAATTGCATCAAAATTACCAGATGATAAGGAAACTACCTTGTTGATTCACTGTGCTACAGGTGCAAGATCTGCAGGAGTAGTTGAGAAAATTGCCGCTCTGGGTTATGCAAATACTTTCTTTTTAGATGGCAGAATTCATGTAGATGCAGAGGGCCAATATAGTTTCTAAAGAAACAATTAAAGCCATGTATCAATCAATAACATTGTTACATGGCTTGTTCTATTATACTAGAAAACAACTGCTTACCCCTTAGCTTATAACTACATTAAAAAATATAAGGAGTCGCTATGAAATTACTTGTAAAAGAATTAGAGGAAGCTCAAAGGTTATTGCTTACTAATCTTGAGAAAATGGTTTCAATTAGAACACCAATTGAAGCTTCTTTGGATCAAGTGGTCTATAATGATGTCCATGCAAGTACAAATGTGCCTGCATTTTCAAAATCAGCCTTTGATGGATTTGCACTTAAGGCCTCAGATACTATTGGGGCTACACAGGAAGGTCCTGTCAAAATTAAAATCCTAACGGAAATAAAGGCTGGTGATACTAGACAAGACTATAAAATAGAACAGAATAATGGAGTAAAAGTCTTGACAGGGGCTCCTATTCCTAGGGGAATAGATGCTGTTGTTAAAAAAGAGGATGTAGATTATATTGACAGCACAATAAGCATAAAGCAAAAACTCGATAGCAGCAGTAATATTATAGAAAAAGGCGCAGACATAAAAAATGGAGATCTAATAATTAAAGCAGGAGATTCTATTAGCCCCTATCACTTAGGAGCATTTACAGCTTTGGGTATGACAGAGGTTTTAGTCTATAATACACCCAGAATTGGCGTTATAAGTACAGGCGGGGAGCTCAAAGAATTGGGAGAAGAATTACAGTATGGACAAATTTATAATAGTAATCTATACACCATAGTTGCATTAATAAATAGTTTGGGAGCTAGTGGTAAGGGATATGGGTGTGTGGATGATAACATTGAGCAAATAAAAGACGTAATTAATAGAGCAATCAAGGAAAATGATTTAGTGATAACCACAGGAGGAGTTTCAGTTGGAGATTATGACTTAGTTGAAGAAGCCCTAGTTAGTCTTGGTGCAAGTGTTATATATAATCGATTAAATATAAAGCCTGGCACATCTTCCATGGCAGCAAAAAAGGAGGGTAAATTAATAGTAGCTTTATCCGGAAATCCAGGTGCGGCCTTAATTAGCTTTGAGCTTCTGATTAAGAACTTAATTAAAAAAATGAGAGGGTTTGAAAATTATCACTTCAAAAGGATACAGATTCCAATTCTTGATGGATTTAAAAAGAGTAGCCCACATAGAAGGTTTTTGAGAGCAAAGGTTTTCTATGAAAGGGATACTCTGGTAGCTGTACTTACGGGTAACCAGCAGTCAAGTGTGCTAAAATCCATGATTGGATGTAATGCCTTAATTGATATTCCTGCTGGTTCAGATCCTATTGAAAAGGGGACGTTGGTCAATGCTATATTACTAAAAAACGAAATAGATTAACTTTAAACCCTTTTACACCAGGGACAGGTTTTCTTTGAATTATCATCAGACAAATGCCAGAAGTCCTCGTCGCATTCTTTGCATTTTGTGCTCATTCCAGATGCTAAAGTCCTTGGCTCATCAGATAGAAAATCTTCTCAAAGACTCATTTTAGGTTAGCATGTTTCGTATGGCATCTATTACACCTACTGAAATCTTTTCACCTATATAGTTATACTGTCGGGGAAAATTATTCAATGGTAAGTTGAGGGGCTGGAAGTTTGAAAGATAAACAAATAAAAGCTATGTATCAATGAAAAAATCATTGGCACATGGCTTTTTCTATACAAACAGCCATTATCACTATAAGCGGAAATAAATCGGTATTATATTCTATCAAATGTATAAAACTAATGACAGTATAGCGATGATAAAAGTACCTTGACAGCCAGGGTAATATGATGTATATTGTATCTATGGAGGTGACGCAATGGTCGATAATAAAATCTCCTCGGATTTATTGAGAGGACATACGGATACCATTATCTTGAAGTTACTAAAGGGCGGCGATAAATATGGGTATGAAATATCTAAATTGATACATGCAAACTCTAGTGGTGAGTATGACCTTAAGGAGGCTACTATGTATTCCAGCCTGAAGAGGCTAGAGATTGATGGTGGTATAACTTCATATTGGGGTGATGCAACCCAAGGTGGAAGAAGAAAATACTATACGATTACTGAAAGAGGAAAAATGACTTATCTTGAAAATAAAAAGAATTGGGAATCCGCTAAGCGTATTCTTGATCAATTATTATAAGAGAGGTGGTAAAAACAATGAATGAGAAATTAATGAAATATTTAGACGGGGTATTTGCACCCTATCAAGACTTGTATACGGTTGAGGGATTGAAAGAAGAGTTGCATGTTAATTTACAGGAGAAAGTCAGAGATCTTAAAAATCAGGGTTATGATGACGAAGCGGCTTTACGCATGACCATCGATTCCGTGGGAGATATTGAAGAGATTATAGAAAGCATCACCGATAAGACAAGAGAACTGCGGCAGACTGTGAAAAGAGATTTGTCTACGAGCAACCTCCAAGATTCGGATTTAAAAGGGATAGCAGTACAAGATGGAAAGTTTGATATGAGCGACTTGAGAGGTTCGGATTTTAGTAATTCTGATCTGGTTAACGCTTCTTTTAAATGCAGTAATCTGAGAAATGTGAGATTTGATGGTGCTGATCTTACCGGAGCAAGATTAAATATGTCTGACCTGAGAAATGTAAGTTTTAATGGTGCTGATCTTACTGGAGCAAAAATAATCATGTGCAACCTGAAAGATAGTACTTTTAAGAATTGTGTCTTAAATAATACGGATTTTAGCAGTTCGGATTTATCCGGGATATGTTTTGAAAATCAAACGCTCAACGGCACAATTTTTGATAAAGCAGGATTGGCGGGGACATCTTTTAGAAACGCTGTCCTTCGAAATGTTTCCTTTCGCAATGTTCCAAAAAAGTCTATCCTTAAAGCTATCTTTGACGGTTCCACAATGGATAAACTGACTTACGCTGCTTTGAAAGGGTACAATGCTAACCTGACCAATGTCACAGTTTCTTGAAAAAGCAGGGATTTCGGTTGTTGAATTTACACAAAAGCTGCCAACACTAGAGGATGTGTTCCTTGCGATTATCGGTAGAAATCAGGGAAAGGAAGATGTGAAATGAAAATCATATCAGGAATGAAACATAATTTCAGCGATACAGCGGTGATGGGCGGACGTCTACTGCGCCATACCTTCAGGAGCATTGACACCTTGATCACGGTCGTCATAATGCCGGTTATGATGCTGCTAATGTTTATTTATGTGCTCGGTGGAGCGATGAACACCGGTTCTGTAGATTATATCAATTTTGTGGTGCCCGGTATCGTTCTGCTTACTACCAGCGGCGTGGCTTATACAGCCTTCCGTATAAACAACGATGTCACAGCGGGGATTTTCGACCGTTTTTATTCGATGCCTATCTCGAAATCCTCGATTCTGGGGGGCATGTGCTGATCGGTGGTGTTTAATATGTTTTCAACCATGCTGGTTCTGCTGGTTGCATTATTGGTCGGATTCCGTCCAGAGGCGGGGTTCACCGGATGGCTGCTTGTTTTTGGAATTCTGTTGCTGTTTACGCTTGCGATGACATGGGTTTCGGTAACATTTGGTCTATTGGCAAACAGCGGCGAAGGGGCAGCGGTCTTCTCCTACCCTCTACTGGGACTGCTCTTTATCAGCTCCGCCTTTGCGCCGACCGAATCCATGCCTGGGGTTGTCCGTGCTTTTTCCGAGCATCAACCGATGACGCCGATTATTGAGGCTGTACGCGCCCTGATGATGAATGAACCTGTTGGAAACAATGCTTTGATTGCAGTTTTATGGTGCTTGGGTATTCTCATTGCTTCCTATATTGCTGCAATGCAAATCTACAAGCATAAGACGGCATAAATATACTATGGAATACTATCAACGGAATAATAAAGTAGACTATTTTAAAGCATGGCACGCTTCTCTTGTGTCCAGATGGGAAGCATAGGGACGCAGACTGTGTGATATCTAAACCATAGAAAAGCTGGTACTTTTAGACAAATGCTAGTTTTTTGTGGGAGTAACATACTATTGGAGAGTAACGATTTTGATTTTGATGCTATTTGATAAAATATTAACCTTTTTTACACCATGGACAGGTTTTAATAGTATCACCAGGCACATACCAAAATTCGTCATTGCATTCTTTGCATTCCATACTCACTCCAGTTGCTAAAAGCTTTGGCTCACCAGATAAAAAATCCTCATTAGAAATATTGCCTTGCCATTGAATTTTACCAGTAAAACAAATATCCATGCAGATATTACATTCGGTGCATAATTGGGGTTGAAACATTAGTTTTTTGCTATTTTCTTCTTCAATGATTGTCAGGGCTTTAGTGGGACATAATTTTGTACAGGCAGAACAAAAGTTACAGTCAATAACTGCTAAGTGTTTATATGGTAGTAATGTGTCTGGCTTAAAGTGAACAGTTTTTGCTAAGTCTAAAATATGTTTCTTCTTTGTAGGTTTAGATTTTTCTAAGCTTCCTGTTTTGGACTCAGTTGATTTTTGGATATCAAGGTTTTCCAAAGTATAGCTAAGAACCTCTTGAGGCGCTTTTTTTGTGTTTGAGACTATAGTTTTAAAGAATTCTCTTCTATTTGCATTTTCTTTAGGGTTATTAGTTTTATTTTTGGATAAACTTAAGTCATTGGGATTAGTAATTATACTAACTTTATTGCTTAAATTAGTATTTATAAGTGGTGCAAAAGTTTTTATAGAAGAATGTAGATTGGCTATGTCATATCCTTGGCACTTTTTGCAGAAGTCTGTGTCTATCAATACAACTAATTCTTCTATAATACATATCATTTTAATAATCAGCTCAGGATATAATTGATGTAAACAGTTTACTTTTAGAATATCCTCGTGATTAGCTATATTAATATTTTTCAACATTGGAGGGCATGCTATAATTAGTTTTTGATTTTTTATTACTTTATTTAGTATAAAGTCTTCATCCAGTTTAAATACGTGGTTTGGACATACAAAAACGCAATTTCCACAATAGTTGCATTGATCTACAATTAATTGTTCATTAGCAAAAGAGATGCCCTTTGTAGGACAAATTTCTAAACATTTACTACAGGAAGATCGGGGAGTTATTTGCTTACTACACAATTCTGAACGAACCTTTAAAGGTGATAAGCTGGAAAAAAGTCTAGAAAAGAAATCTAAATTCATATATGTCACCTCCATTTAGAAAACTTATATTGCAAGTTTATTGTCTCATAAGTTAAGCTGATTTTAAAGATAATTGTATAGGTGCAATTATTAACGAAAATAGTATATTTTATGATATATTTTTTTAAATAATTATACTAATTCCTGCATATTTACAAAATAATAGTGTATAATTTTCGGCCATTTGTGGAATTATTTTTGATGGAAGTGTATTAATAAGAAAATATAGGGAAAACTAGCTCTGAATGGAAGATTTGAGGGGTTATCGTAGGAAAAAACAAGGTAAACAAACAATAATTAGCCATTTTAGCCATTTTCGAGACTTGCACATACTCAACCCCTCTAATATTATAAGTAGTAAGTGTTAGCACTCGCCACTAACGAGTGCTAACAATAAGTTGTAAAATTAAAATACATATATAAAAAAAGGAGGCAATAGAATGAACATTAAACCATTAGGTGACAGAGTTGTTGTTAAAATTTTACAAAATGAAGAAACTACCAAGAGCGGTATAGTTATTCCTGATACTGCAAAAGAAAAGCCACAAGAAGGAGAAGTAGTTGCTATCGGTTCAGGTAGAGTTCTTGAGAATGGACAGAAGGTTGAATTAGAAGTAAGTGTTGGAGATCGTGTATTTTATTCAAAATATGCTGGAAATGAAATCAAATTAGATGGCCAGGATTACTTGATTTTAGCTGAAAGAGACTTACTAGGTATAGTAGAAAGATAAATATTAAAATAGTTAAGGAGGTAAAGATAAATGGCTAAACAAATTATTTTTAAAGAAGAGGCAAGACATGCGCTAGAAAGAGGCGTTAATGCTTTAGCTAATGCAGTTAAAGTTACTTTAGGACCAAAAGGTAGAAACGTTGTTTTGGAGAAAAAGTTTGGATCACCTACTATCACAAATGATGGTGTTACTATTGCGAGAGAAATCGAATTGAAAGATCCATTGGAAAACATGGGTGCTCAATTAGTTAAAGAAGTAGCCACTAAGACTAATGACGTAGCTGGTGATGGAACTACAACAGCTACAATTTTAGCACAGGCAATCATTAGAGAAGGCCTAAAGAATGTTACAGCTGGTGCTAATCCAATGATACTAAAAAAAGGTATTCAAAAGGCTGCTGATGTTGCAGTAGCGGAATTAAAAAATCTTTCAAAGCAGATTGAAAGTAAAGAAGCTATCAGCCAGGTCGCTTCAATTTCTGCTAATGATTCTGAAATTGGAACCCTAATTGCTGATGCTATGGAAAAGGTTGGTAAAGACGGCGTTATTACTGTTGAAGAATCACAAGGTATTGGAACAGCATTGGATGTAGTTGAAGGTATGCAGTTTGATAGAGGATATATTTCTCCTTATATGGTAACTGATACTGAAAAAATGGAAGCTGTCTTAGATGATCCATATATACTAATAACAGATAAGAAGATTGCGGCTATTAATGAAATTCTTCCAGTTTTAGAAAAGGTAGTTCAGGCATCCAAGCCATTATTGATAATTGCTGAAGATGTTGAAGGTGAAGCATTAGCTACTATGGTTGTTAACAAGATCAGGGGTACATTTACATGTGTAGCTGTGAAAGCTCCAGGCTTTGGTGATAGACGTAAAGCTATGTTACAGGATATAGCAATTCTTACTGGTGGTCAGGTGATTTCTGAAGAAGTTGGTATCAAGCTAGAAAATGCTACAATGGATATGCTTGGTACTGCACGTCAAGTGAAAGTTGGCAAGGAAGATACCACAATGGTAGAAGGAAAGGGCTCTTCGGATGCTATCCAAAAGAGAATATCTCAGATCAAGAAGCAGTATGAAGATAGCACTTCTGAATTTGACAAGGAAAAGCTTCAGGAAAGATTGGCTAAGCTTGCTGGTGGTGTAGCTGTAATCCAGGTTGGAGCAGCAACTGAGACTGAAATGAAAGAGAAGAAGCATAGAATTGAAGATGCTTTAGCAGCCACAAGAGCAGCTGTCGAAGAAGGTATAGTATCTGGTGGTGGAACTGCATTAATTAATGTAATTCCAGCCCTAGAGTCAATTACAGGTGAAGGCGACGAAATGACAGGCGTTAATATTGTTAAGAAAGCGTTAGAAGAACCTGTTAAGCAAATTGCTTTCAATGCTGGAGCTGAAGGTTCAGTTGTTGTTGAAAAAGTTAAGTCATTAGAAGTAGGAATAGGCTTTAATGCTCTAACTGGTGAATATGTTGACATGATAGCTGCTGGTATAGTTGACCCAGCTAAAGTAACAAGATCAGCATTGCAGAATGCAGCTAGCATTGCATCTATGTTATTAACAACTGAGACTTTAATTGCTGACATACAAGATGAAAAAGATCCAGCTGGCGGCGGAATGCCACCAGGCATGGGCGGTATGGGCGGCATGGGTGGAATGGGCGGAATGATGTAATAAAAGCCCAACAGCCCTTAAGTATCAAGGGCCGCTCGTTTGAAAATCTATTTGCGGTAACAAAAAGGTAACATTGGTCAAATTTAGAGACTCCTCATTAATTTAGTAATTTCTGAGGGGACTCTTTTTTTTAAAGAAGATAAATGCCCTAATGTGGACCTCAATAGTAACAACATAACAATAATTACCATATTATGTATAAGAATTAAATTAAGGGAGGCTTAATTATGGGAAGACCAGGTCCGGGGCCAGTATTGCCAATCTTTGATGATAACTTAATTCTTATTCTTATTCTGTTCTTCTGCTGCTTAATGCCAAAACACCATCATCATCACCATGATCATCACCACCATAAATCATAATCATCATAATCATCATAATAAACATTTTAATAATGGCGAAGCATAATTAGTTATTTTCCTCACTTAGCCCCAGCTTTATAGCTGGGGTTTTTACGTTTGTGGTGTACAAACATCTCAAAATGACATGAGTATCAAATTGAGAGGATAATGCTATCAGGTACTCCTAAACCCTACTCTCATAATGAGATGAATAAATACCACCATACAGATGCGGCAAGTATTCCTGTACTTGGTGCATCTTTTACTTTATCAGTTGTTATCAACGGGTTCTGCATATTTGCCATATTGCAAAAATATACAAATTAGGGAATAAATATAATGCCCTGTTTTTGGCACGGTTCTTGCTATATAATGATATGAAGGCCAGACAATATAGGGGTGAAGATTATGACTGATAAACTAAAGAAGAAGGGCCTAGTACACATCAAAGCAGAATGGTGTAAGGGTTGTGGCATATGTGTGCACTTATGCCCAAAAAAAGTACTAGCACTAGATGAAATGGGAAAAGCAAAAGTAGTAAAACCAGATGATTGTAGTGCATGTAAAATATGCGAGATGCACTGCCCTGATTTTAGCATCCTTGTAGGGGAGGTTCAAGATGCCAACTAAAACACGTTTAATACAAGGTAATGAAGCATGTGCAGAAGGAGCTTTGGCTGCAGGCATAAGATTTTTTGCTGGATACCCTATCACTCCTTCTACTGAAATAGCAGAGATTTTAGCAGAAAAACTGCCTCGATATGGTGGACATTTTCTGCAAATGGAAGATGAGATAGCCGCTATGGCAGCAATAATTGGAGCTTCTTTGACTGGAGTAAAATCCTTAACTGCTACAAGTGGGCCGGGGTTTTCTCTAAAACAGGAAAACATTGGTTATGCAATAATGACAGAGGTACCTTGTGTAATAGTAGATGTTCAAAGAGGAGGGCCCAGTACTGGTTTGCCCACTTCGCCTTCACAGGGTGATGTGATGCAGGCAAGATGGGGTACACATGGAGCACATCCAGTTATAGCATTATCTCCATCATCTGTACAGGAAACATTTGATCTTACTGTCAAAGCAGTAAATTTTTCCGAGAGATTTAGAACTGCCGTTATTATTTTATTAGATGAAGTTATTGGCCATATGAGAGAAAGTGTAGAATTACCAGATCATTCTGAGGTCAAAGTAGTGAATAGAAAAGCACCTACAGTACCACCAGGGGAATACCTTCCTTATAAACCTGACGAAAACGGTGTTCCTCCAATGGCAAACTTTGGTGAAGGATATAGATATCATGTTACTGGACTTTCACATGACGAAAGTGGTTTTCCGACTGGGAGTTCTAAACTAACAAATGAACTAATATTGCGACTTCATGACAAGATTGAAAGATACAAAGATGAGATTACCATCACAGAAGAATATATGGTGGAAGATGCAGATGTAATTATTTTTTGTTATGGATGTATTACTAGGCCAGCTAGGAAGGCCGTAAAGGAAGCTAGGGCAGCAGGAAAAAAGGTAGGCATGCTGAGAACGGCAACAATTTGGCCATTTCCAGATAAAGTATTACTCAGAGCTACAAAGAATGCAAAGGCTGTCATAGTTCCTGAAATGAATATGGGTCAAATATTAGAGGAAGTTCAAAAACATCTAGGTTGCAAGATGATTAAGGTTGAACCTGTTGATAAAGTTGATGGAGAATTAATAACTCCTGCTGAGATTCTGGCTAAAGTAGAGGAGGTATTATAGATGTTATTAGCACAAAAGTATTTAAGGATGAACAAAATGCCTCATATATGGTGCCCGGGATGTGGAAATGGCATAGTACTACAGGCAATTATTAGAGCAGTTGATGAATTACAGCTTAGTAAGGATAATACCGTTTTTGTTTCAGGTATTGGGTGTTCTTCTAGGGCGTCAGGTTATTTGGACTTTAATACCTTGCATACTACCCATGGTAGAGCGTTAGGTTTTGCAACGGGAGTCAAGGTTGCTAAACCCAAATTGAATGTAATAGTAATTATGGGCGATGGTGACGCTACTGCAATAGGTGGCAATCACTTTATTCACGCAGCTAGAAGAAATATTGATTTAACTGCTATTGTATTTAATAATAGTATTTACGGGATGACTGGTGGACAATATTCTCCCCTTACTCCTACTGGGAGCATGGCTACAACTTGTCCTTATGGGAACCTTGAAAGAAATTTTGATATAGCTAAGCTCGCCATAGCAGCGGGGGCTACCTATGTTGGTAGAAGTACAACCTATCACGCAAAAATGTTAAGCAATCTTATAGTTAAAGCAGTAAAAAACAGGGGCTTTAGTCTAGTAGAAGCCATAACTGGATGTCCAATAAGCTATGGTAGAAAGAATAAAATGGGGTCACCAGTTAAGATGATACAGTCACAAAAAGACAATAGTGTAATGGTAAAGGCAGCTGCGAAAATGCAGCCTGAAGAGTTAAGAGGCAAGACGATCATTGGAGAGCTTCACAACCAAGAAGCACCGGAGTTTTGCGATCAATACGAAAATTTGATAAGTACCTTACGTGAAAGGAGACAATCCTGATGAACAAGGAAGTAAGGTTAAGTGGTTCTGGTGGCCAAGGTATTATACTTGCAGGAATTATATTAGCAGAAGCAGGCATTATTGATGGCAAAAATGTGCTACAAACCCAGTCTTATGGTCCTGAGGCAAGGGGGGGAGCAAGTAAGGCGGAAGTGATTATAGGGGAAGACGATATTGATTATCCAAAGGTCATAACGCCAGATATTGTTCTCGCAATGACACAGGAAGCTGCTAATAAGTATATTACATCTTTAAAGGACAATGGTTTAGTCCTTGTAGACAGCACTTATGTTATCAATTTGCCGGATTTTAAGAATATCTACCAAATACCCATCACAAAAATTGCCAAGAATGATGTAGGCAAGGGAATAGTATCTAACATGGTAGCCTTAGGTGCCCTTGTTGGTTTGACAGAAGTAGTGACATTTGAAGCTTTGCAAAGGGCTGTCCTTGCTAGAATACCAAAGGGGACAGAAGAACTTAATAAAAAGGCATTAAATTTAGGTTATGAAGCTGGAGTGGAATTAGCTGAGTCTGGTAAGAAGAGCCTAGTTAAAATGTGTTCCTAATTAAGGAGGAAAAGCAATATGAAGCTAAGTATTCTTGAGGCTACACGTGTCTGGCTTAAAAAAGCAGTTGAGATTATGAATTATGGTGAAGATGTTTATGAAATTTTAAAAGATCCACAAAGAGTATTATATGTACGTTTTCCAGTAAAGATGGATGATGGCACCATCAGAATTTTTACAGGTATTCGCGCACAGCATAATGATGCAGTTGGACCCACTAAAGGTGGCATCCGCTTTCATCCTATAGTTGATATAGATGAGGTAAAAGCATTATCCATAATGATGACGTTGAAGTGTAATATTATGTGTCTGCCTTATGGTGGAGGAAAAGGTGGAGTAATATGTGATCCTGAGAAAATGTCCAAGGATGAGTTGGAAGGGGTAAGCAGGGGCTATGTAAGAGCTATTAGTCAGATTGTTGGTCCAACAAAAGATATTCCTGCCCCAGATGTTTTTACAAACCCACAAGTAATGGCATGGATGATGGATGAATATAGCAAAATAAGAGAATATGATTCGCCAGGCTTTATAACTGGTAAACCAATTAGTTTAGGAGGATCTTTAGGTAGGGCATCTGCTACTTCTAAGGGATGTTCAATTACAATGGATGAGGCAGCAAAAAAAATTGGTTTAGATATATCCAAATCAACTATAGCTATCCAAGGGTGTGGCAATGTAGGTTCCTATATGGTTAAGTTTGCTGAGGAAATGGGGGCCAAGATAGTTGCTGTTTGTGACGTAAAAGGTGGGTTATACTGCCCTAATGGAATAAGCTATGAAAAAATCAGAAAAGAAATGGAAACATGTGGAACTATTAGAAATTTAGAGGATTGCGAACGAATAGCACCTAAGGATGTCTTAACAATAGACTGTGACATCTTAATTCCCGCTGCAATTGAAAATGTTATTTCCATGGATAATGTTCATGATATTAAAGCTAAGTTGATTATTGAAGCAGCAAATGGTCCGACTACACCAGAAGCACATACTATTTTACAAGACAAAGGAGTACTTATTGTACCAGATATTCTAGCAAATGCTGGAGGAGTTACAGTAAGTTATTTCGAGTGGGTACAAAATAATGAAGGTTATTACTGGTCAGAGGATGAAATTCATGAAAAATTAGAGCTAAAGATGAGATTGGCATTTAATAGGATTTGGGATATAGCTCAGGAGAAGAAAGTTGATTTACGACTTGCAGCTCATTTAGCAGGTATTGAAAGGGTAGTAGAAGCAATGAGGTTAAGGGGCTGGGTACGTTAAAAAGTTCTTTTGAAATAGAAAAGATCTAGCAGAGCTATGATTTGCTAGATCTTTTCTATCCTATCTATTGTACAATGGCAGATAATTGGCTGTTTCTTGTACACTTTTATATGCAGGTCTAATTATTTTCCCCCCACTTACAATTTCTTCTAACCTATGGGCGCACCATCCGGGTATTCTGGCCATTGCAAAAATAGGTGTATAAAGCTCCTTTGGAATATTAAGCATTTCATATACAAAGCCTGAATAAAGGTCCACATTAGATGGCACTATTATTTCCTTATTGTATTTTTTTGATAAAATCAGAGGAGTTAGTTTTTCGATAAGACTATAAAGGTAAAAATCATCCTCCATATTTTTTTCTTCAGCTAGCTTTTTTGCTTTAGCTTTTAATAGTATTGACCGTGGATCTGACAAGGTATAAACTGCATGCCCCATACCATATATTAGACCTGTCCTATCATAAGCCTCTTTCATACTTACTTTAGTAAGATATTCTTCTACCTGTTTTTCATCTGTCCAATCGACTACATTAGATTTTAAGTCCTCTATCATTTCTACAACCTTAATGTTAGCGCCTCCATGTTTATTGCCCTTTAAAGCTCCTATAGCAGCAGAAATTGCAGAGTAAGTATCAGTATCAGCTGATGATACAACATGAGTGGTAAAGGCGGAGTTATTTCCACCACCATGTTCAGCATGGAGCATTAAGCTTAGGTCAAGGGTTTCAGCTTCAAGTTCTGAGTAGTTGTGATCTGGTCTTATCATGTGCAAGAAACATTCTGATGTACTTAATTCATCCTTGGGTAAATGTATAACTAGACTCTTACCATCAAAGAAGTGTACCTTTGCTTGATATCCATAGGCAATCATTGTTGGAAAGCGAGCAATTAATTCGATTGATTGTCTGAGAACATTTTCAACATTAGTGTCATCAGGATCATCATCATAGGAATAACTTGTCAATACACTCCGTGCTAATTTATTCATGACACTTCTGCTTGGAGTTTTTAGGATCATATCCTCATGAAAGCCATTGGGTAAATATCGCATGGTACAGAGCATTTCTTTAAATGTGCTTAAATGCTCTTCATTTGGCAGATTTCCAAATAACAATAAGTAACATACTTCTTCAAAACCATGTCTATGTTCGTCTTGTATACCTTCAACTATTTCTTTAATATCTATACCCCTATATAGAAGTTTACCTTCCTGAGGTGTCTTTTCTTTATCATCTTTTAAGTATCCTTGTACCTCTCCAATTTCTGTAAGGCCAATCAATACTCCTGTACCATCGCTATTTCGTAGACCGCGCTTAGTGTTGTGTAATTTATACAGTTCAGGATCTATCCAGTTGTGCTTTTCTGCAAGTAAGGATAGCTCGCGAAAAAATGGATCTTCAAAAGGATTGTTCTTTACAGTTAAACTTACCATAGTATATTTATTCCCCCCATTCTAATGTAGTACACACGTATTATTGTATACAATTATACCGGAACGAAAGTCTCTCGTCAATTATCACTTCTATCCTATTATTAGATTTGCTAATCTGATTTTCAGGGTTTTGAAGGACTTAGATGTAATATGGCGAATTTTTTATTAATGAAATGTTTGAACCATGGGAGGTTCGTGGTGAATAGATTATACCAAGTTAAAGAAAAAGGTCAAAAAGTCGCTGAAGCTATAGCTACTGTTTTAAATGTTGAAGTAGAAATAGTAGATGAGGATCTGGTCAGAGTGGCGGGTACTGGACGTGTTAAAGAAAACATAGGTTCCAGAATGTTAAGAGGTCTAGTTAACAAGAAAGTGTTAGAGACTGGTCAATACCTATATATCAGCTCTCCGGGTCATCATGAGATTTGCAAGAAATGTACATTAGCAGGTGGATGTTTTTATAAGGCATATATTGTATATCCTATAAAAGTAAAAGGAGAAGTAATTGGTAATATTAGCCTAAGTGCTTTTAATAAAGAACAAGAAGACAAACTCAGGGATCAAAGAGTGTCTATGATTGATTTTGTAAGCAAAATGGCTGATTTTATTAGTTCTAAGGTTATAGAAAAACAGATGGCAGCAGATAGAACGGTAATGGTAAATAGATTAGAAGCTATTCTGGATTCTGTACATGAAGGTGTAATGGCTGTTGATAAAAGTGGGTATGTTACACACCTCAATAAATCTTCTGAGCAAATTTTTGGACTTGAAAGAAGCAAAGTTGTTGGTAAAAACTTAAATGATCTTGCTCCTAATCTGCCTTTACTAGACTTACTTAATGGAGGAGAAGGTTTTACTTATAAAGAAGTATTTGCAAATTTTAACACGCAAAAATTTCATCTTTTGAGTACAGCTAGACCTATTTTATCTGAGACAAAAGAAGTTGTAGGTGCTGTGGCTTCGTACAGGGATTATAGTGAAACCCAAAAAAATGTATATGAAACATTCAATAAACAACAGCACCTTTCCTTTGACGATATTATTGGTTCAAGTGCATCGCTGCAGGAAGTTGTAAAAAAGGCAAAGAAAATTGCTAGCAGCAATTCAACAGTTCTAATATTAGGAGAAAGTGGAACTGGTAAGGAATTATTCGCAAGGGCAGTACATGAGGCAAGTACTCAGAGGAACAAACCATTTGTATCTATAAATTGTGGTGCTATCCCAGAAACTTTACTTGAAAGCGAATTATTTGGATATGAAGAAGGAGCATTTACAGGAGCTAAAAGGGGAGGGAAAATAGGTAAATTTGAATTGGCTAATAGTGGTACTATCTTTCTAGATGAAATAAGCAATATGTCTCTCTATTTGCAGGCAAAATTATTAAGGGTATTGCAGGAGAGGCAGATTGAACGGGTCGGTGGAAATCAGTTAGTCCATGTGGACATTAGAGTAATTGCAGCTGCAAATACTGACCTCCAGGATCTTGTAACTAAGGGACTTTTTAGAGATGACCTATATTATAGATTGAGTGTCATTCCATTAGAGATACCACCTTTGAGAGAGAGAAAGGAAGATATCCCCCAACTTTTGGATTATAATAGAATCAGATATGGCAAACTCCTCAATAAAAAAGTAATTGATTTTGAAAAAGAGGCTTTGAATGTATGCTTAAACTATAGTTGGCCAGGTAATGTGAGAGAATTAATTAATACTGTTGAATATGCCATTAATATTGAAGAAAGTCCTATTATTCAAGTAGAAAGTTTACCGCCTAGGATTTGGGAGGACGTTAATGGTAAAGAAGTTATTGATTATGATGCGACTGGAGAAACTGTTGTCAAGAGCCTAGATGAGATAGAAAAAGACGCTATAATAAATGCATTAAACCACTTTGGGTGGTCTGAACAAGGCAAAATAAAAGCTGCTAAAGCTTTGGGAACTAGCAGAGCAACTATATACAGAAAAATTCAGAAGTATAAAATAGAACCAGAAATACTTAATTAGTAGTGAAAAGGGGTCTAAAATGAATTCTCGAGAATTAATTTCCAAAAAGCTTTCTGGAGAAAAAGTTGATATTATGGCTAAAGGTGAATTCTTTCTGGAAAAAGGATTAACTTTGCAGTTAGCCAGTAATGTAGATAAGTGGCAGGCCAAAAAAGATGCTGTTAAAACCCTGGGGATGGATTATATAGCGCAAGGTGTTGATAAAAAGCTCGATGGAAGAGACCATTGGGGAAGATTAGATTTTGGGCAAAGAGGCTATGAAAGGCCTGTATATGCTAGTATTGAAGACTTATGCACTAATCTTAAAGTGGATCATTTTAATTATGAACGTCTTTCTCGTTGGAAAAAAGAAACTGATCTTTTCATATTTGCTCTAATAGACGGTCCATTTCAAACGTTAAGCAGTTTACTAGACTATAATCAATTTTTAATGGATATAATGCTAAAAAAAGATCTCATGCAGCAAGGGGTAGAGGTACTTACTAAGGAAATAATAAGATTAGTTAATAGTGCACTAGAAAATGGTGCTGATGGCATAATTATAGGAGAGGATATTGCATACTCAAAAGGCTTAATAGTTTCTCCAAAGATACTAAGAAATATGTTTTTCCCGAGGATTGAAGAGATTGCAGGCAATACGAGCAAACCAGTAGTTTTTCATAGTGACGGTAACCTAACAGATGTATTACCTGATATTGCAAAAACGGGTATTTCCGGTATCCATTCCATTGAAGAAGACTCAAACATGGATATTAGAAAAGTACGTGAAGCTGTTGGCCCTGAGATATGTCTGTTGGGCGGCTTTGACCTAAAGAATTTTTATGAATATGATGGTGAAGAATTAGTCAAAAAAGTGAAGCAAATTGTCGACATAGGCAAAAGATGTGATCCATTCATATTTGGAACATCTGCTGGTATATTAGATGATAACTTACCAGTAGAAAAGGTGAAAATAGTTTATCAATTAGTAAATATTTAAAAATGTGAACTTATTATCGAAAAATTTCTGTCATAATCCACCCTCCTTATAAGTACAATTGAAGTAATATAGACTTCGCCAAGTTAGGCAGTTAAAAGGCGGAAAGTAAGGAAGGAAGTGGGAGGTTGGCAATAAACTATAAATTCAATTGGAAGACTTTAATAATTTTAATCCTAGTTATCATTTTGGCTATGTCAGGTTACCTGTATTATGCATGGGTAAACAGAGTGATTCCAGAGGAATTACTTCCACAAGCTATAGAAAAAACCACATCTGTAGATAGTTATCGCTACCATGTTGCGCTAGAGCTAAACGTAAATGATCAGGATCGGCTTTTAAGCAAGGTTAAAGGAGAAAGACAAGGAGAAGAGTTTCAACTAGAAGGAGAAATAGCTGGCCAAGAAGTAGATGTAATTTATGTTGAAAATAAAGTTTACATGAGGGATAGTGTATCAGGTCGTTGGATGGTTAATCATGGTGGTGATATTTTTCAGCAAGACTTGTTTATGATAGAAGTCAATCCCATAGCTAGTTTAGAGTATGAAACATTAAATAATATTTATTATCTTGGAGTTGAGAAAGACAGTGTTACCGCAGTTGTTATAGAATATAGTCCGGTAGTTACAAACAAAATGTTGACTACTTATTGGAATGATTTTAAATATAAAGTTTGGATTGATAGAAGGACAAAACGGGTTTTTAAAGCAGAGATATTTGCGAATCATAAAGATAATCCTCAAAATGGATTACATATGCAATTAGTCCTTTATGATTTTAATAAAAATGTTAAAATTGAAGCTCCTTCTACAGAATAATACAAAGATGTAAATTCTTCCTCGGAAATTCCTTTCTGAAGAAGGATTTTTTTTTATTTGAGAGAAGTATATGCTTTATGGAATTTTGTCCAAAAATCATGCTGTTTTCTATTACTAGAATATTTTTCATTTACCAGCTAGAAACTATTGTTAAATAGTAATGATTCACTTTCACGCAATACATTACAAAGACCTACAAGTATTTTATAGAGGGAGAGCTGTATATGGAAAAAGATATAAAGCAAATATTAGTAAGTGAAGATGACATTAAGAGAGTGGTTGCAAAACTAGGAAAAGAGGTTACAAGTACCTATGAAGGCAAAGAAATAATGGTTATTTGTATATTAAAAGGAGCAGTTATTTTCTGTTCGGATTTAATTCGGGAAATTAAAGTTCCTTTAAAATTGGACTTTATGGCTGTATCAAGCTATGGAGACTTAACAGAGAGTTCTGGAGCTGTGCAAATACTTAAAGACCTAGAATCTAGTGTGGAAGGCAGACATCTCTTGATAGTTGAGGATATCGTTGATACTGGCTTAACCTTAAAATACCTGATTGGGATTTTAAATGCTAGAGGACCAGCTAGCATAAAAACGTGTTCATTTTTAGATAAACCTGACCGTAGAAAAGTAGATGTAAAAGTTGACTTTAGTGGCGTTGCAATACCTGATGCTTTTGTGGTAGGATATGGATTGGATTATGCTGAGGATTATCGACACCTACCATACGTAGCTGTTCTTGAGCCAGAAGTATATGGAAAATAAGAAATAGGAGGCTGAATATGATTGATAAAGTAGATGAAGTAATCGTACTTGACTTTGGTGGACAGTACAGTCAATTAATTACACGTAGAATAAGGGAGTTGGGTGTGTTTTGCGAGATGTTTCCATACACTATTTCCTATGAAGAAATAATTAAGAGGAATCCTAAGGGTATTATATTTAGTGGGGGCCCAGCTAGTGTATATGCAGAAAATTCTCCTAGTATAGACATGAAATACTATGAAAGCAATATACCTATACTGGGTATTTGTTATGGAATGCAAATGATGACTCATCAGTTAGGAGGAAAAGTTGAGCCTTGTAAAAGTAGAGAATATGGAAAGGCTCTCTTGAATATACTTCAGACATCGGATTTACTAGAAGGAATTAGTGGTGGTCATGAACAGATTTGGATGAGCCATGGGGATTATATAAGTAAACAACCTGAAGACTTTGAAGTAGTGGCCGGGACAAACCATGCACCAATAGCTACTATAGTAAACTTGGAAAAAAAACTATGGGGCGTGCAGTTTCACCCTGAGGTTAAGCATACACCTAAAGGTAATACAATACTTGAGAATTTTCTCTTTAAAATTTGTAAATGTGAAAAACAATGGACTATGAAATCATACATCGAAACTGAAGTAACTAAGATAAAAGAGCTGGTTGGCGATAGGAAGGTATTGTGTGCTTTAAGTGGTGGTGTTGATTCAGCAGTTGCTGCTCTTATTGTTCATAAGGCTGTTGGTGAACAGCTTACTTGTGTTTTTGTAAATCATGGCCTCTTAAGAAAAGGAGAGCCTGAACAGGTAGAAGAAACCTTTAAAAGAACCTTTGGGCTAAACCTAGTTGTTGTAGATGCAGTGGATAGATTCCTGAGTAGATTAAAGGATGTTACTGATCCCGAAACTAAAAGAAAGATTATTGGCGAGGAATTCATCCGTGTTTTTGAAGAAGAGGCTGAGAAACTTGGGGATTTCAGTTTCCTTGTTCAGGGAACAATATACCCAGATGTTATAGAAAGTGGTACAGATACGGCTGAAACTATCAAGAGTCACCACAATGTAGGTGGACTTCCTGAGGATATACAATTTGAGTTAATAGAACCACTCTATTTCTTATTCAAGGATGAGGTAAGAAAGGTGGGAGAGGAAATAGGCTTGCCAACGGAAATTGTATGGAGACAGCCTTTCCCAGGACCGGGACTAGCTATTAGAATTCTTGGTGACATTACAGCTGACAAACTAGATATATTACGAAATGCTGACTTTATTGTCCGAGATGAAATCCGAAACGCAGGTTTAGAAAAAGAAATTTGGCAGTCATTTGCTGTGCTTCCATCTATTAAGAGTGTAGGAGTTATGGGAGACAGTAGAACATATGCTTATCCAATTATTCTTAGGGCAGTTACAAGTGATGATGCTATGACTGCTGACTGGGCAAGATTACCATATGATTTAATGGAGAAAATCTCCAACAGAATAGTCAATGAAGTAGATTATGTGAACAGGGTATGTTATGACATCACCTCTAAACCCCCTGGGACCATCGAGTGGGAATAAAAAAGCGCATCCTCCTTACCTGTACTTGGTTATGTGGCAATAATTACATTAGTATTACTGAAGTAATAATGTTACAATTTTAACATGCTTAAATTTCAAGTTACAGAAGGAGTGTTTTTTTTGAAAAAAGTATTAATTGTAATAATAGCAGCAATTTTTTTAGTAGTTAGTGGGTGTGGTGCTCCAGAAAGTCAATTAGACCTAGATAAGGCCAATATTGAAGACTTAAATAGAGGTTCCAGTAAACAGGAAGGTACTAATAGCAATGATAACAAAGAGGGCCAAGACCAGCCTAAGCCTTACTTAGAAAAAATCGAACACTTCTTTAATGCCAAAGAAGCTCAATTAGGTGACATCGTAGGTGACATGACTATTACTTCAATAATTCATTTAGATAGTGATCCTGCTAACTTTCAGGCTTTGATTAACCTATCTGGTGCTACTACGATTAGTGGTCAGTATGTACATTATGACAACCACGAAACACTAGGTAACATAGTGGTTTTTGTAGTAAATGAAGACTCATTAGCAGTTTTACCCCAACTAGAGCAAGATGAAAGGTACATTTGGTTTAGTTTTTCTAATCAAGATGAAGCTAAAGAAGCTTTTGGAAAGCCTGGTAGTAAAGGCACAGCGACTATTGTAATTGATGACTACCAAATTAACTTTGCGGAAAGCTATGACTTGGGAAATATGGCTAAACTTATAGAAGTGGTTGAGAAAAAATAGACAGGTTTTTATATTAGCATGTTCCTCACTTCAACTAAAAACGGAGTGAGGTTTTTCTTTGAAAAAACTTAACAATTGAAAGGTCAATTTAGTGTTATAATGGAGTAACTAATCATATAGGGGGTAAGAAACATGGCAATTAGTGAAATTTTTGGTGGTATTTGTGGATTCAATACAAAGGTAACTGCAAAAGATGAAGCGGGAAAAATAAAACTAGTTTTTGAAACAGATTGTCCAAATGTCAAAAAACTGGCTGAAGAATTAACTGAAGTAGGTGCATTTAGTGAGGCTTTTAAAAGAGCTACATCAACACTAACTTATGAACTAGCTAGTAAGCATCTACCCCATCCTGCTTGTTTAGTGCCATCTGGAATTCTTAAAGCTGTGGAAGTAGAGGAGAACTTAGCTTTACCCAAGGATGCATCTGTAAAGGTGAGTAGATCTTAAATTCAAATAGCAAATCCGAACATTTATGATAAAAACTTAAATAATGTTCGGATTTTTTATTGACAGTATAACTTGCATTTGTTACTATGTAGTTAAATAAATAACTTATTACTGCAAGAAAGTGTACCTAGGGTTCCGCAAGGTATATATTGTTGGTCAGGTCCGAGTGGTACAGGCACCTTTGTGTGCTACACCGAAGGGATAAAAACCCAGACGGGGAGGTTTAACGCAGAAACTTCCCTTGCCTGGGTTTTATTATTTTCACTTATAGATACAAAGAGTATAAATCTAAATAAGGAACAAAATATAGTTAACTACTTAATTATAAGAGGGGGAGTAAAATGGCCAAGAAGGTTATGATTATTGTGGGTAGTGATTCAGATTTACCAATAATGAAAAAAGCTGTAGATGTTCTACGAAATTTTGGAGTTGATTTTGAGATAGCTATTTCTTCAGCTCACCGTGTACCAGAGCGAACTGCCGAGTATGCAAAAAAGGCTTCGGAAAGTGGTGTTGAGGTTATAATAGCTGGAGCTGGTTTAGCGGCGCATTTACCAGGGGTTATAGCAAGCTTTACCATCTTACCAGTGATAGGAGTTCCAATTAGTGGTGGACCCCTTAAAGGTGTAGATGCTCTTTACTCAATTGTCCAAATGCCTGGTGGAATACCTGTTGCTACCATGGCCATAGATGGAACGAAAAATGCCGCCCTTTTTGCTGTACAAATATTAGCACTAAAGTATGATGATTTAGCACTAAAATTGAAGGAATACAGGATAAATATGGCTAAAGAGGTAGAAGAAAAGGATATTAACTTGTCTAGGATTGGTATAGATAATTATTAAAAGAAAATACGAAAGGGTGGTATAAACTTGATAGAAAAATATAGTCTACCTGAAATGAAATCAATCTGGACTGAAGAAAATAAACTCAGAAAGATGCTGGAAATAGAAGTTTTTGCCTGCGAAGCTATGGCTAAGTTAGATTTAATTCCAGATTGGGCTTTAAAGGATATTCAAGAAAAAGCCGATTTTGATATTAACAGGGTTAAAGAAATAGAAGAAACTACTAGGCATGATGTTTTAGCCTTTCTGACTAATGTTGCTGAAAATGTTGGAGATGCTTCAAAATACATCCATTTGGGAATGACCTCATCTGATATTTTAGATACAGCTTTGGCAATACAAATGAAGGAGGCCTTGGAGCTAATATTAAGTAAGTTAGATATTTTGGTCGGTGAAATAAAGAGTAAAGCAATTGAACATAAATATACTTTAATGGTTGGCAGAAGTCATGGAATTCATGCTGAACCAGTTACGTTCGGTTTAAAAATGGCACTTTGGTACGATGAGATATATAGAAACATAAAAAGGTTACAAGCAGTTAAGGAAGAGGTTTCAGTTGGCAATATATCTGGAGCTGTAGGCACATTTGCCAATATTGACCCTTATGTTGAAGAGTATGTATGTGAAAAGCTAGGACTAAAACCAGCACCAATTTCCACACAGATCATCCAAAGAGATATTCATGCAAGCTACATGACT
Source organism: Desulfitibacter sp. BRH_c19 (assembly GCA_001515945.1). Lineage (NCBI taxonomy): Bacteria > Bacillati > Bacillota > Clostridia > Neomoorellales > Desulfitibacteraceae > Desulfitibacter > Desulfitibacter sp. BRH_c19. The sequence goes on along the minus strand of LOER01000034.1, from coordinate 12,841 downwards.
CAACTGGCTGTTACTGCTAGCTCATTAGATAAATTTGCGTTAGAAGTTAGAAACCTGCAAAGAACAGAAATACATGAGGTAGAGGAAAGCTTTGCCAAGGGTCAAAAGGGTTCTTCTGCAATGCCACATAAGAAAAACCCTATTTTAAGTGAAAGGGTTTCTGGATTATCTAGAGTTGTTAGAAGCAATGCATCAGCTGCTTTAGAAAATGTCGCTTTATGGCATGAAAGAGATCTAACCCATTCATCTGTGGAACGTGTAATAATTCCTGACTCTACCCTGCTTGTTTACTATATGCTGGATAAGTTCATAACTGTGGTTAAGAACCTAGTCATTAAAAAAGATAATATGGAAGCTAACCTTAACAAAACTTTTGGACTTGTATTTTCCCAGAGAGTTCTATTGGCATTAGTAAATAAAGGAGTAATGAGGGAAACTGCCTATGCATGGGTACAGAAAAATTCTATGGAAACATGGGAAAGCAAGGTACCTTTAAAGGAACTAGTATTAAAGGATGGAGATATTATGAGTAAGCTATCTCAAGAAGATATAGAAGAAATATTTAACTATGAGTATCATTTGAAAAATGTAGACTATATTTTTAATCGTGTAGGGATAAAGTAAAACTCTTAGTGTAACTGGGAGTTAAATAAATAAGCAGGGTTTAGGTGATGTTTTCTGACATCTGACTTCTGGATTCTGACTTTAACTAGGAGGGTATTATCAATGGTAACCAAAAAGGATGAGATATATAGGGGCAAAGCAAAATCTTTATATTATACGGATGATCCGACTGTAGCGATAATGGAATTTCATGATGATGCAACTGCATTTAATGGGCAGAAAAAGGGAACCATTCAGGATAAAGGGTATTACAATTGCCAAATATCCGCCATTTTCTTTGAAAAGCTTCAAAAAAAGGGAATTAGAAATCATTATCAAGAGCTAATATCTGATAGGGAAATGCTAGTTAACAGTCTTAAAATTCTACCGGTTGAAGTAATAATTAGAAATATTGCCGCAGGCAGCATTTCTAAAAGATTAGGGGTAGAATCAGGGTTGCCCTTTGAAAAACCAATTTTAGAACTGTGTTTAAAGTCAGATGAATTAGGTGATCCATTTATTAATGATGATCATGTCATAGCTTTAAAACTAGCCACAGGAGATCAGTTAAGTGAAATAAGAGAGATGACCCTAAAGATTAACGAAATACTAAAAGACATCACATCTAAAGCAAAATTGATACTAGTGGACTTTAAATTAGAGTTTGGAGTACAAGATGGAATTATATATTTGGGTGATGAAATATCACCAGACACATGCAGATTTTGGGATGCTGACACAAAGAAGGTTTTAGATAAGGATAGATTTCGAAAAGACCTTGGAGAAGTTACTGATGCTTATCAGGAAGTTTTAGAAAGACTAAGGAGGTTAGCATAAATGTATCTAGCTAAGGTGTATGTTGCTTTGAAAAAGGGAGTGCTAGATCCTCAAGGAAGTACAATACAAGGTGCCTTAACATCTATGGATTTTGAAGGAATACAGGATGTTAGAGTGGGTAAGGTTTTCGAAATAAAACTGAATGGAGATTCCAAAGAAAAGATAGAGGCTGACTTAGAACAAATGTGTAGAAAGCTTCTTGCAAATCCTGTGATTGAAGAATACAGTTTTGAAATTATGGAGGTTTAATTCATGAAATTTGGGATAGTAGTTTTTCCAGGCTCAAATTGTGATGCAGATGTAAAGAATGTGCTTGATGAAGTTGTAAAACAAGAAACAAGCTTCATCTGGCATAAAGACACTTTTCCTAAAAATCTGGACTGTGTAGTGCTTCCAGGAGGTTTTTCGTACGGGGACTATCTTAGAACTGGTTCCATTGCCCGCTTCTCTCCGGTAATGGATGGAGTTTTGGAGTATGCTTCAAAGGGTGGATTAGTTCTAGGAATTTGCAATGGTTTTCAGGTTCTGACTGAGGCTGGATTATTACCAGGAGTCTTAAGAATAAATAAGGATTTAAAGTTCATATGTAAACCTGTATATCTAAAGGTGGAAAATACTAATACACCCTTTAGTAATACCATGTCTCCAGGTGACATTTTTAAAGTGCCAATAGCACATGGAGAAGGAAACTATTATGTGACCTCGGATGAGTTGGAAGAGCTAGAGCAAAATAACCAGATTATTTTTCGCTATTGTACGTCAGACGGAAAGCTAACAGATGCTGCAAACCCTAATGGATCTATTAATAATATTGCTGGAATTATCAACAAAGAAGGTAACGTGTTGGGAATGATGCCTCATCCCGAGAGATGTTCAGAAAGCATTTTAGGTAACGAAGATGGTATAAAAATCTTTCAATCCATAATTAATTGGTGGCAGGGGAGGAGTTAACAATGGAACCTTCTGTATGGAGAAGTATGGGACTAAGAGATGATGAGTATACAAGGGTTAAGGAACTGCTCGGGAGAGATCCAAATTTTGTTGAAGTTGGCATATTTGCAGTTATGTGGTCAGAACATTGCAGCTACAAGACTTCTAAACCTCTTCTGAAAAAGTTTCCAACAAAGGGTAAGCAGGTGATCGAGGGCCCTGGAGAAAATGCAGGGGTAGTTGACATTGGTGATGGACAGGCTGTTGTTTTTAAGATAGAGAGTCATAATCACCCTTCCGCAGTAGAACCCCTTCAGGGTGCTGCCACAGGAGTGGGTGGTATCGTTAGAGACGTCTTTACAATGGGTGCCAGGCCAGTAGCCTTATTAAATTCCCTGCGTTTTGGTGATCTTGAAAATAACAGGACGAAATATCTATTTTCTGGGGTAGTATCTGGAATTAGTTGGTATGGAAACTGTATGGGAATACCTACTGTGGGAGGAGAAGTGTTTTTTGATAAATCCTACGAAGGTAACCCCCTTGTTAATGCCATGTGTGTTGGCCTTATTGAGGCAAATAAACTTAAAAAGGGACTTGCAGAAGGAATAGGAAATCCGGTAATGGTTGTTGGTGCGAGAACAGGGAGAGATGGTATCCATGGTGCAACCTTTGCATCTGCAGAACTAACAGAAGACAGCGAAGAGAGTCGACCATCTGTTCAGGTGGGAGATCCATTTATGGAAAAACTCCTTTTAGAAGCCTGCCTAGAAATTATTGAAGAGGACATTGTTGTCGGGATGCAGGATATGGGGGCAGCTGGATTGACTAGCTCTTCATCTGAAATGGCTTCTAGAGCAGGTACAGGCTTAGAGATAGATACATCTTTAGTGCCGGTTAGAGAAGAAAGCATGACACCTTATGAGATCATGTTATCGGAATCCCAGGAGAGAATGCTTTTAGTTCCCAAAAAGGGAAGCGAAAAAAGGGTACGGGAAATCTTTGAGAAGTGGGGACTAAATGCAGTCAAAGTAGGAACAGTTATAGAAAAACCTGTCTTAAGGATCAAAGATGGAGAAAGTGTTGCAGCAGAAATTCCTGTAACAGCATTAGTTGAGGAAAGTCCTGTTTACCATTATCCAGTTAAAACCCCAGATAGAGATGAAAGGCTTAAACTCAATTTAGATACCGTTCCCCAACCCGAAGATTACAATAAAGTTTTTAAAAGTCTCCTTTCATCACCAACAATTGCTAGTAAAAAATGGGTATATGAGCAGTATGACCATGGTGTTGGAAATAATACTGTAGTCTACCCTGGTTCTGATGCTGCAGTAATAAGAGTTAAGGATACAAATAAAGGAATAGCACTATCTACTGATTGCAATGGAAGATATTGTTATCTTGATCCATATGAAGGTGCAAAAATTGCAGTTGCCGAAGCTGCCCGTAATGTAGTTTGCTCAGGAGCCTTGCCTTTGGCTATAACTAATTGCTTGAATTTTGGAAACCCTGAAAAGGAGGAAGTCTTCTGGCAGTTAAGCAGATCTATTGATGGAATGGCTGAAGCATGTGAGCATTTTAATACACCTGTAACAGGAGGAAACGTTAGTCTATACAATGAGTCTCCTCAGGGTGCTGTACATCCAACTCCTGTAGTGGGAATGATTGGTCTCCTGGAAAATATAGAGACTAGATTAAGCCAGAGCTTTAAAAAAGAAGGTTCTAAAATAGTTCTGTTTGGTGAAACCAAAGGAGAACTAGGGGGAAGTGAGTATCTCTATACAAATTATGGTTTAACAGCTGGAAATCCACCAAGATTAGACTTAGAGACTGAAGGCAATCTTCAGAAAGTTGTTTTGGAGGCAGCAACTCAAAAATTACTCCTTTCAGCCCATGACTGCTCTGAAGGTGGCTTGGCTGTAGCACTAGCTGAGTCAGCGATAACTGGCAGTCTTGGCATTAATGTAACTCTACCTAAATATGCTGAAAGATTAGATGCACTTCTATTTGGAGAGGATCAGTCTAGAATTATAGCGAGTATGGATACTGACAAGATTCATGAAGTTGAAAATATGTGCAAAAAATATAATGTACCATTTACAATACTAGGAGAAGTTAAAGGAGATAGGTTTATCATTACAGTTGAAGAGCAGGGTACAGTTATTGACCTGACCATACAGGAAATAAATAAAACCTGGCAGGAGGAGATACCATGCCGAATGAATTAGTTTTATCTGACAAGCCAAAGGATGAATGTGGTGTTTTTGCTATCTACTCTCCTGATACCGATGTTTCTGCTTTAACCTATTACGGTCTTTATTCACTACAGCATAGAGGGCAGGAAAGTGCTGGGATAGCAGTTTCCGATGGTGAAAAAATTCAATTGTATAAGAACATGGGTTTAGTTTCTGAGGTCTTTGATGAGGAAATATTGGCCAGGTATTCTGGCAAAATGGCTATTGGTCATGTGAGATATTCTACAACAGGTGAGAGTAATATTTTAAATGCTCAACCCTTATTATTTCATTACCTTCAAGGACAGTTGGCATTGGTCCACAACGGAAACCTAACAAATGCTAATCACTGGAGAAACAATCTTCAAACAACAGGATCAGTATTCCAAACAACTAGTGATACTGAAGTTTTTGTAAATCTAATTGCAAGGTATAGCCAAAATCCTATAGAAGAAGCCTTGATGAAGTGTATGATAGATTTAAAGGGAGCCTATGCCTTGATAGTAATGACAGAAAACAAGCTAGTAGGAGTTAGGGACCCCTTTGGAATTAGACCCTTGTGTCTAGGTCGTTTAGGAAAGGATGGATATATTCTAGCATCGGAATCATGTGCTCTTGATGTTGTAGGAGCTGAATTTATCAGAGATGTTGAACCAGGGGAAATAATTGTAATTGATGAAAATGGTTATAAAAGTATCAAAGTACCTACTAGAAGCAAAGGGGCACTTTGTTCTTTTGAATATATATATATTGCAAGGCCTGATTCAATAATAGATGGAAAATCCGTCAATCTCATACGCAAGAGAATGGGGAATATTTTGGCCAAAGAGAACAATATTGAGGCAGATTTAGTTTGTCCTGTTCCTGATTCTGGTATAGTAGCAGCCTTTGGATATGCCGAAGGCTCTGGAATCCCATTAGCTGAAGGCTTAATGAAAAACAGATATGTGGGTAGAACCTTCATACAGCCTTCTCAAGAATTAAGAGAATTAAGTGTAAGGTTAAAGTTGAATCCAATACGACCAGTCATCGAAGGAAAGGACATTATTTTGGTAGATGATTCTATTGTTAGAGGTACTACCAGCAGAAAGCTTATAAGTCTTTTGAAAAAAGCAGGAGCAAAAAAAGTGCATCTAGTAATAAGCTCCCCACCTGTACTACACCCCTGCTATTATGGAATTGATATTGTTAGTCGCGAAGAACTGATTGCTGCTCAGAATGAAGTTGAAGAAATAAGAAATCATATAGGGGCAGATTCTTTAAAATATTTAAGTCTACCAGGTTTGTTAGAGGCACTTGAAGAAGATAAGTTTTGCCAGGCATGTTTTAATGGAAAATATCCTGTAGAAATTCCTGATTGTATAGGGGGAATTCATTCATGAAAAAAGGCTTGGATTACAAACAAGCAGGAGTGGATATTGAAGCTGGTAATGAGGCAGTAAAATTAATTAAGTCAGAGGTAGAGAGCACTTATCGTCCTGAAGTACTATCCCCTTTAGGAGGGTTTGCTGGGATGTTTGCTCTAGACCTAACTAGATATCGACAACCAGTTCTTGTATCTGGAACAGATGGAGTAGGAACAAAACTTAAGGTTGCTATAGAAATGGATATGCATCATACAGTTGGAATTGATCTGGTTGGAATGTGTGTTAATGATATTTTGGTTACTGGCGGAGAACCTTTGTTTTTTCTAGACTATTTGGCTGTCGAAAACCTTGAACCAGTAAAAGTAAAGGGCATAGTTTCCGGAGTAGTTCAGGGTTGTAAGGAAGCAGGATGTTCTCTATTGGGTGGGGAAACAGCCGAGATGCCTGGATTTTATCATAAAGATGAGTATGATATGGCTGGTTTTGCCGTTGGGATAGTAGAAAGAGATAAGATTATAGATGGTTCAACCATAAAACCTGGTGATGTGGTAATCGGCATCAATTCTTCTGGACTTCATTCAAACGGTTTTTCATTGGCTAGGAAAATACTTGAAAAGTATAATATTCCATTTAAAAGAATCAATGATGATTTGGGTAAGACTTGGGGAGAAGCACTTTTGGAACCCACTAAAATTTATGTTAAACAAGTATTACCCTTGTTAGATAAGTACAATATTAAGGGGATGGCCCATATCACAGGAGGAGGACTTTTGGAAAACTTAAACAGATGCCTTCCCAATAATGTGGATATTAGATTAGATATAACATCATGGGAAATACCAACTATCTTTAGTATCCTCCAGGACTTAGGAAATGTAGATAAGGCTGAGATGTTTAAGACATTTAATATGGGTATCGGTTTTTGTCTTGTCATGGAGAAAGAAGAAGCAACTAGGTTGATAGATCAGGAAGATGCTACATTAAAAGTTATAGGTAAAGTAACATCAGGTAAGGGAGAAGTAAAATGTCCAGGCCTATAAAAATAGCTGTACTTGCTTCTGGAAGAGGAAGTAATCTCCAATCCATAATTGCAGCAATAGAGGAAAGAACTCTAAATGCATCCATTGTTTTGGTAGTAAGTGATAAGCAAGATGCTTTTGCATTAAATAGAGCAGGTACTAATAAGATACCAAACCTTTTTCTGAATCCAAAAAAATACTCAGACCGAGAAGAATATGATCATGAGCTCGCACAAAAGATAAGGCAGCAAGGAGCGGACATGGTAATCTTAGCCGGTTGGATGAGAATTTTAAGTCAAAAGTTTTTAGAAAATTTTCCGGATAAAGTTATCAATATCCACCCCTCTTTACTACCAGCATTTCCAGGGCAAAATGCTCAAAAACAGGCATTTGAATACGGAGTTAAATATACAGGATGTACTGTTCATTTTGTAGACTCAGGTATGGATACAGGTCCCATTATTGCTCAACAGTTAATACCTATTCTAGCGGATGATACTCTAGAAGGTCTAACAGACAGGATTTTGGTTGAAGAACATTTACTCTATCCAAGGGTTATTCAGTTTTTTAGTGAAGAGAGGATAGTTAAAGAAGGCAGAAAGGTACGGATAAAATAGAATTGAGAAAGAAAATGTCATAACTCCGCTCCCCTGGCAATTAAATCTTAAAACAAACAATGCAAATCATTACGTTTTTTTCCTTCATAAACTAACAATTGCACAATAATTAATTATGGGTCGCTTTATATGATCATTTTCTTGTCATAGTATTGTAGGTAGAAAAATTTTTCAGGAAGGATGAGGTGAAAAGGATGCCTAGGACTTTAATAAGTGTCTATGATAAAAAAGGAATAGTTGAATTTGCCCATGAATTAGTAGAACTAGGATATGAAATTATTTCTACGGGCGGTACCTTTAAGCTGCTTCAAGATAAAGGAATTAATGCACTTAAAGTAAGTGAAATTACAGGTTTTCCTGAGATTTTAGAAGGCCGTGTAAAAACACTACATCCCAAAATCCATGGAGGTATCTTAGCTAAGGGAACTTCGGAACATTTTCAACAATTAAAACAGCATGACATTGAACCAATAGATCTAGTAGTAGTAAACCTATATCCATTTGAGGATACAATCAGCAAACCTGGAGCAACCCTTGATGAGGCATTAGAAAATATTGATATCGGTGGTCCAACTATGGTCAGGGCATCAGCGAAAAACTTCCATCGCGTTACAATTGTTGTTAATCCAAATAGGTATACTGATCTGATAGATATGTTAAAAGAAAAAGGCAAATCCAGTTTTGAGTTTCGCAAACAATTAGCTACAGAAGCTTTTGCCCATACTGCTAGATATGACAGCATGATTACTAATTATTTAGGTAGTCTAGAGGGAAATGAAGAAAAACCTTTAACTGAAGATATTCTAATTTGCGGAACTAAAGGTAAAACCTTGAGATATGGAGAAAATCCACATCAAAAAGCATACATATATAGCTTGAAGAAACAGGGAAAAAGCCTTGCAAATATTGAACCTATCCAGGGCAAACCCCTTTCATATAATAATTATTTAGATACTTTTGCTGCCTGGGGTTTAGTTGAAGAATTGGATACACCAGCAGCCGTTATAGTTAAACATAATAATCCATGTGGAGTAGCCATAGGTGATAATTTGATCGCGTGTTATAAAAAAGCCTTAGAATGTGATCCTATTTCGGCCTTTGGTGGAATAGTCGCTTTTAATAGGGAGATTGATGCTGAGATAGCAAAGGAACTTGTAAAAATGTTTTACGAAGTAATAGCTGCACCAGGTTTTTCTGAAGAAAGTCTACAGATACTTAATTCAAAACCTAATCTAAGACTACTTCCTTTAAAAGCACTAGCGAAAGCTGAGTTGGAAATCAAATCAATGGGTGATAGTTTATTAGTCCAAGATTATGATAAAAAGGTTATTGAATATTCTTTTGAGGTAGTTACAAAAAATCAACTAAGCAATGAACAGAAGAGTAATCTGCTATTTGCCAATAGGGTAGCTAAATGGGTTAAATCAAATGCAATAGTAATAGCCAAGGATGGTGTAACATTAGGTATTGGTGCTGGTCAGATGAATAGAGTAGGCTCGGCAAAAATTGCTTTAGAACAGGCACGAGAAAATGCTAAGGGCGGGGTGCTTGCTTCTGATGCTTTCTTACCCTTTGCTGATACAGTAGAATTAGCTGCAAGTCATGGAATATCTGCTATAATTCAGCCTGGAGGCTCATTAAAGGATCAAGAAGTCATAAAAAAGTGTGATGAGCTTGGAATTGCTATGGTGTTTACAGGCATGAGACATTTTAAGCATTAAGGAGGCAACTGGTAAATGAATGTATTGGTCATCGGAGGCGGAGGTAGAGAGCACGCATTAGTTTGGAAGCTATCGGAAAGTTCAGGTGTGGATGAAATATACTGTGTTCCAGGTAATGGTGGCATTTTAAATTTAGCCAAATGTATCGATATTGATGTCTTAGATTTTAATGCTCTAATAGATTTTGCCAAAAATAACAAGATTGAGTTAACCATAGTTGGGCCTGAAGTTCCCCTGACAGAAGGTATAGTAGATGCCTTTGAAGAAGCAGGACTAGCTATTTTTGGACCATCAAAAAAGGCTGCAGAACTAGAAGGAAGCAAAGCCTTTGCTAAAGATTTTATGAAAAAATATGCCATACCTACAGCGGAGTATATGAAATTTGTATCTGCAATTGAGGCAAAGGAATATATAAAGAAAATAGGTGCTCCATGTGTGGTAAAAGCAGATGGACTTGCAGCAGGCAAAGGTGTTGTTGTTGCCATAACAGAAGATGAAGCTATCAGGGCTGTAGATGAGATAATGGAAGACAGAAGGTTTGGAGATGCGGGGCAACAGATTGTAGTAGAAGAATTTTTAGATGGAGAAGAGGTTAGCTTGCTTGCGTTAACTGACGGAAAAACTGTTGTACCCATGCTTCCAGCCCAAGATCATAAAAGAGTATTTGATAATGATCAGGGGCCAAATACGGGTGGTATGGGAGCGTATGCTCCTGCTCCAATATGTGATGCTGCTATGCTTGAATGGGTACAGCAAAACATACTAAAACCTACAGTAGAAGGAATGAAAAATGAAGGCAGGCTTTTTAAAGGAGTACTATATGCGGGGCTAATGATTACTAAAAAAGGACCTAAGGTCCTGGAATTCAACGTGCGATTTGGAGATCCAGAAACACAACCTATTCTCCTTCTGCTAGAAAGTGATCTTGTAGAGGTTTGTAGCTCTGTTATAAATGGTACATTAGATAAAGATATTCTTAAATGGCATCAAGGCTATGCTGTATGCGTTGTTGCTGCCTCAGGGGGATACCCTAATGACTATGAGAAGGGTAAGCCAATTGCCATTGGTGAGATTCCCGAGTTTACAAAGATATTTCATGCAGGGACAATTATAAGCAAAAATAACCAGTTAGTAACTTCTGGAGGTCGTGTCTTAGGAGTGACTTCAAAGGGTGATAACCTTGATGAGGCAATAAAAAATGTATATGAATCAATAAAGAAAGTCAATTTTGCAGATATGCATTTTCGAAAGGATATAGGATGTAAGGCTCTTCGGTTATAACTGAAGAGCCTTACGTATGTTAAAAGAATTAATTGATTTGATTGATTATTCTTTCTTTTTAGAGGATTGTAGTTATTTATGTAGAAATATAACATAGTTGCCAGAAAAAGCGGTAAAAATGAAAAATCATTCTGGGAGGAAAGAGAATATGAAAAAAGCTATTGTTTCCGTAAGTAAAATAGTACTATTAACCCTTATATATGGTGTCTGTTTTACTATTCCAGCGATTATATTCCCACTTTCTCCTCACTTAACTATTTCTCCTAGTGAAGCACAAGCTACATCTTTAATGTTTATACTATTCTTATCCATAAACACTCTGGTGCTTTCTCTTCTAACAATCTACTCTAAGTGGAGCGGGTTAAAGCTAATTGGTTCTATGATTATTGTTTTCTTTGGCTTGCAAACTTTTATGACTCAGATAGAAACTTACTTTTTTATTGAAGCATTTCCATTATTAAATAATTCAGATTTTATAATGCTTGTGCTAAGGGGTTTTATTACTGCTGTTCTTTTTGTACCCTTTCTAGTTTGGCTATTAGGAAAAACAAAACCAAAATTGGGAGATATTCAATTCTATAATAGAACTATAATTGTATTTAAGAGCTGGGCTTGGAAATGGCTCTTGCTTTCTGGTGTTTATGTAGTCATATACTTTATATTTGGTTATTTTATAGCATGGCAGTACCCAGAAGTCCGTCAGTTTTACTCTGGAAGTACAGATATTACGGGGATTTGGAATCACTTGTTACATGTTTTAAATACAAACCCAGAAATCTTTCTTTTTCAATTTATTAGAGGAGCATTATGGATTCTCTTTGCGATACCTATAGTTTTGATGTTGAGAGAGGATAAGTGGAAAGTTGTAGTGATACTAATTTTATTGCTCGGCTTGCTACCCACAACCCAGTTAATGCTATCCAATCCGCTAATGCCTAGTGTGGTAAGAATAGCACACCTTATTGAGGTGTCCATATCTATGGCTATTTTTGGAGGATTAATCGGCGTATTGCTTTACAATCCAAATCATGGAATAGGGCAATTTTATCGAAAATATCAAAATCCCTGGTAAGAAATATATCTGCTATCATCCACTAAGTACTTCCTACCATGAAACCATTTCATATCTTTTCCTTCACGCTGTTCTAAATTAAATATCTCCCAAAGAGTAAGATCAGAAGCATTTACTTTTATTAGAGGATTTTGGATAATCATGTAGAAAAAGTAACCTTAATTGGTGAATTTATCAGCAGGTTTGCAAAATTGCTTTTCCGGACAAGAAAACCACTTGTCCTCCAAAGCAACTTCGCAAACCCGCGCCACGTTAGGCAAAAATTGCCTGGGTGAAATTTTTTGAGGTCATAGGAGTCAAAAATGAGCAAACGTGAAGAATATGGAATACAATTGAAACCGTTAATAATTAAGAGTGAGAGTGCTTTTAGAGAACTGAAAGACATATTAATTTTTAATTCCAACTTACCAGGGGCAAGAGGTAATTTGGAGTTAGCTTATGCATTTGCCGATAGCTTAAAAGAAATGCAATACATTGATGATAAATTATGGCTAACTTTAAATGAATGGGCAGGAGTAGCATCTGAAGATACTCCATCAGATAGCCCTCAAGAATTCATCCCTTTTTGTGCTGTACAAGCTCTGGGAGCTATATTTAAATGTGCCGATTTTGAAAAGAAAGAAAAAATTATTGAACTATTGCAGGCTGCAGCAAATGATTCAAGATGGCGAGTTAGGGAAGCTGTAGCTATAGGTCTTCAATGGATTGAAGAGAATGATTTTAGACAAGCAGAATTAATCTTTAATAAGTGGATTGATGATGACGCTTCTATTTTAGAAAAAAGAGCAATTATAGCGGCCCTAGCACACCCTCCTGTTTTGAATGAAAAAGATAATGTACTATTCTGCTTTAAAATTACGGAAAGAATTTTGAAAGACATAATTAACTTGGGGAGAGAAATTCGAAAGACTGAAGAATTTCGTGTATTAAGGAAAGGACTTGAGTACGCAATAAGTGTATTTGTTGCAAAACTACCTACTGAAGGTTTTGATCTTATGAAGGAGTGGGCTCAGAAAAATGATCCTGATATAAAGAAAATAATAAAGTCTAATCTAGGCAAGTCTAGATTGACAAAAAAATTCGGGCACCAGGTGAATGAAGTATTTGTTGTACTGAACGGCAACTCTGCCTAACACGATGATTTGCGGCTCCGGCTTTCGCTT